>JADJGZ010000003.1 GCA_016707785.1 Bacteroidales bacterium
CTTGTCATTTGAATACATGGCAAACTGATTTCTAACCGGATTCAGGCAACTTAAGCCTCCACCTCTTGTTCCGATCCATACTTTCCCATCACTAGCACATAACATGCACAATACTCTTGGATTTGCAAGTTCTGATGCCCCATTTTGCCCGATGGGATATGCACTAACCTTGCCGGTCTTCCGGTCGAATCAGGATCCCTCCTGCACCTTCCGTATAAAGACATTCCCTTCTTTATCTTCTGAAAGTGCCCAAACCCAGTCGTTTCTCAAAGCAGAGTTCGAAGAATTGTAGACTTTCACAACGCTCCTGTCAGGCGACAAACTACCAAGCCCTCCCCGCCTGCCCCCAGCCATAGGAAACTACTTTCAGGATCCTCCAGAATAGCCATGATTTTGGCAGAAGAAAGTATATTCAGCTTGGGGATTCTGCAGATGAGGTTAAATGTGCAGATGAAGATTTTGATTTTTGAAAATGCCATTGTTTGTCCTACCACAAGAAACCTGATGGATCTTTTACATGTGCACCAGATATTGGTTATCAGAAATGCTATTGGGGTCTACCTGGTTATGAAGAAAGGCTTCAATACTCTGTCCCTCAGTCTGGCACAGCAACAAACCACGGTCAGAGTCCACCCATACCTTTCCTCTGATATTGGGGTATGACCGACCATAATTTACCAATGGCAAATCTTTGGGAGAACTTGCAATCCGGAGCATATTTCCTTCGATCAGGATCCAGCACATAGCTAATACCATTATTAGTCCTTGAGCAATCATCTCTCCGGCATTGATTCAGTAATTGACCAGATAAGGTTAGCCCGGGGAGCCCCTGTTCAAAAGGGTTATAGAACCTGGAAAATCATTTTTTGATTCGTCGAGCATGCACAATTTTTCGACTGTCCTGGATCCAACATGTCTCCGTGACTATCTTTATAAAGGCGCTTACTTACCATATCAGTAGTAAGGCCGTTGGTATCTCCTTTTACCGGTCGGAAGACGTCAAAGCGTTTGTTTTTTATGATAACAATTTAGTCCTTTACTGGTACCACACCAAATGTCCCCTTCACCATCCCCACAACAGTCCACACTGTATTTTCCGGGAAATAGAATTTACTGAATCCTCTGATGCCTGAAAGCCTGAAAGGAACCTTTTCTTTTATCAAGCCGGTTACATTTCTCGGTCATATTTCCCATCCACAGGCAACTCCTGTTCATCCTCGGCAATTGAAACTACATAATTGTTTGATAAAACCGTGCCGAATCGCCAGGCTGATGCTGGAAGACAAGGAATTTCCTGCTTCATCGTACTGGTTCAAATCTTATCCTGGGAGCCGAATTCCATAATCCCATCCCTGTCGCGAAGCATGCAGTTAACACTACTCTGAGAGAGCCCTTCATTTCGGCCAATCCGGTCGAATCGTAATCGTATGCTGTGCTTGCAGATTAAAATGTAGAAATAGCCATAAAAACCCAAGAATATGGCAGGAAGAATACCGGGCTTGAATGATAAGCTACTTATAAACAAGATATAGCTGATTAAGTGATAAATATACACAATGAAAGAGTTCTTCCAAATCTATTAAATATATATATTTGCATATATGATCAACTTTGAAACCAAATACCTCTATGGATTCCATAAGCCCTTATTCGCCAAAAAATCATGTCAGGATTGTAACAGCAGTCCCTCTCTTTGATGGACATGATGCCGCTATCAATGCCATGCGAAGAATTCTTCAGAGCACAGGGTTGAAGCAATCCATCTGGGGCATGACCGTTCGAGGCAGGAGATTGTGGATTGTGCGATACAGGAAGATGCACAGGCTATTGCCTTAACCTCTTACCAGGGGGCATATATGGAGTTTTTTAAGTATATGTATGATTTACTGAAAGAAAGAGGCTGCAATCATATAAAGATCTTTGGAGGAGTGTGGATAGAGCCATCTTACCTCATGAAATAGAAGAATTACAAGCTTATGGTATTACCAGGATTTCATTTCCCCGATGATGGCAGTACATATGGGATTACAAGGGATGATTAGCCTCTGAAGTATTTTTCTATTTGATTATCCCACCGGGTGACATCTTGCAAAGATTCTGATTTTGACGTGTCAGTGAAGGATCAATGTGGACTCTGTCCGATTGATATCAGCGCAAAAAATTATCCACAGGAAGTTAAACCTTTATTAAAGAAACTAGGCAAAGATTGTTCTCAAAACTCTTACACCTGTATTAGGAATAACAGGAACCGAGGAGCGCGCCGGAAGTCATCACTGGTAGATGAACTGGTCCGTAGATTTTTACAGGACTTTCCGGATAAGAACCTTGCCATTGTTTCAGTAGACCCTAGTCGCAGAAAAACAGGCGGTGCTTTGTTAGGTGACAGGATAAGGATGAATTCCATTCACAGCACAAGAGTTTATATGCGATCACTGGCAACGCGCCAAGCCAACCTTGCCCTTTCAAAATATATAAGCAATGGATGCTCCTTTGCCTTGTCAAAAATGTTGGCTTTCGATATGGCGGGTAATCCTCGAGTCATCAGGTACGACAATCCTGACGCTGCAATCGCTGAATACAGCGATGTTCATATGTATGTGATGACCTCTGAATATGGAGCTGCCACACAGCTGGAGAAAGAAAATTGACATGTTGGACTTTGCCGACCTGGTAGTTATCAATAAATCAGATAAGAGAGGTGCCCAGGATGCTTTGAGAGATGTCAGAAAACAATATCAGAGGAATCACAAGCTTTTCGAAACCGAATTGCAGGAAATGCCTGTTTTTGGCACGATGGCGTTCCAATTCAATGATCCGGGTGTAAACAGTCTATACCAGACTCTGGCTTTACCTTGTAAAAGCACAGGCTGGTTTCAAGTCCACCTATATTGCGCCTCCCACAGAGAAAAGCCTCATCAATGATCATTCAAGGACCCGCTATTTGACTGATATATCTGACACCATCAGAAAGACAACCGTTGGACAGAAGAACAAGTTGAAAATGCCACTGGATTTATAGCGCTGCGAAATCAGCAGGTGCTTTTTCAAATAAGCCGGAATTCGAAACAACTGCTTGAACAACTCCACCAAGAGGAGAAAAGCTGGAAACTGAAAACCGCAAAATCCTTGAAAGGGGAACAGAAAGTGAAAGCTTTTCATAAGGATTTCTATACATATAAAGTTCGTGACAAAGAAATCATGAAGGTACAAACCTATTTTGAAAGTCTTTCACACCTGAGGATTCCCAGAATCAGACTGCCAAGGTACCGTGACTGGGGCGATATTTTAAAATGGAACCTTAGGGAAAATATACCCGAGAGTTTCCTTTATGCTGCTGTGGGGTTTATCCATTCAAACGTGAAAATGAAGATCCAACCCCATGTTTGCCGGGGGAAGGCGGACCAGAAAGAACTAATAAAAGGGTTTCATTATGTTTGTTAGGGATGCCCGCGAAGAGATTATTTTATCTACCGCTTTTGACTCCGTCACCTTATATGGGGCAGACCGGACATCAGGCCCGATATCTATGGCAAAATCGGAAATGCTGGTGTTTCGGTTGCCAGCCTTGATGATGCTAAGAAGCTCTATTCCGGGTTTGATCTTTGTGATCCGGCAACTTCCGTATCAATGACAATCAACGGCCCGGCTCCGGCTATGCTGGCTTACTTCATGAATGCTGCCATCGATCAGCAATGTGAGCTATACATCAGGGAACACGGACTTGAAAAAGAGGTAGAAAAGAAACTGGCTTCAATCTGGGATAAAGCAGGATTACCACGACCAAAATATAATTCTACGCTGGCTGATGGAGGCAAGAAGAATTCCTATCCAAAGGGAAACAATGGACTTGGGCTGATGCTTTTAGGGATCACCGGAGACCTTGTTTTGCCGGCAAAAGTTTATGCAAAAATAAAAGCTGATACTATATCGAAAGTAAGAGGAACCTTGCAGGCTGATATTCTGAAAGAAGACCAGGCACAAAACACCTGCATTTTCAGCACTGAATTTTCCTTACGTTTGATGGGTGATGTTCAACAGTATTTCATTCAGAACAATGTCAGGAATTTCTATTCTGTTTCCATCTCAGGTTACCATATTGCCGAAGCAGGAGCAAACCCTATCACCCAGTTAGCCCTTACATTGGCCAATGGCTTTACCTATGTAGAGTATTACGCTTCGAGGGGAATGGAAATTGATGCTTTTGCTCCCAACCTGTCTTTCTTTTTCTCAAACGGGCTTGACCCTGAATACTCGGTAATGGGTAGAGTTGCACGTATCATCTGGGCAAAGGCGATGAAAGGATTGTATAAGGCGGGCCCCCGTTCTCAAATGCTGAAATACCATATACAAACATCCGGTCGGTCACTGCATGCCCAGGAGATTGATTTCAATGATATCCGCACAACCCTCCAGGCTTTGTATGCAATTTATGATAATTGCAATTCCTTACATACCAATGCCTATGATGAAGCCATTACCACTCCAACAGAGGAATCGGTGCGTCGGGCTATGGCAATACAACTCATCATTAACCATGAATTGGGACTCGCCAGGAATCAGAATCCATTGCAGGGTTCGTTCATTATTGAAGAGTTAACAGAGCTGGTTGAAGAGGCAGTACTTGCTGAATTCGACCGGATAACTGAACGTGGTGGGGTTTTGGGTGCAATGGAGACCATGTATCAAAGAAGTAAAATACAGGAAGAATCTTTGTATTATGAGCATCAAAAACATTCAGGTAAGCTCCCGATTATGGGGGTGAATACCTTTCTTTCTTCAAAAGGGTCACCGACGAATGTTCCGGGAGAAGTGATCCGTTCAACAGAGGCAGAAAAACAATACCAGGTAGCTATGCTGGCCAATCTCCATAATGCCTGGCAGAAGGAAAGCCATCAGCAGATGGAACGGCTGAAAGAGGCTGCCATTTTGGGATCAAACCTCTTTGAAGCGCTCATTGATGCTGCAAAATACTGTTCATTGGGACAAATCTCCCAGGCTTTGTTTGAAGTTGGGGGACGGTATAGGAGGAATATGTGATTGCGGATTGGGGATTGCGGATAGCGGATTGGGATACGGTTCGGTTGTGGATGGCGGAGTTAGGTTGAGGCATTTTCGTCGGATTTGTCAAGGCCGTACATTTTCTAAAGTGTGGAAAGGTGTTATATTAATTACAAAGGCCAGGTTTCCCTAACCGTGATTTAATAAATGGTATCTTCTTTCAAATATTGAATGAGTTTTTAGAAACTAATTAGGGTACAATTTTCCCAATAAACAAGGTTGAGTTATCATTAACCATCACCATATCGGCAAATGTAACATCACCATCTCCATTCACATCATCAGGAAGGTAACCTTGTGCGAAATTTGCTGCCTGATTGTCAACATTAATCATATCAGCAGCATCAATGAACCCATCCTGGTTAACATCCCCGGCATAGATTACATACTTGCCATTTATTTGTTTAAGATTATTGCCATAAGCCTGGTTTGCTGCCAAACTAAAATTATAATTGACCGTTCCTACTCCTATTGAAAGAGGGGTTCCGTTCCAGGTTTCAACACTATTCCTGTGTTTTACTACAATATAGTAGCTGGAATTCATAGATGCCGGTAAAGAAAGTGATGCTGAACCATTTGTATTAAGGTTCACAGTAAATGGGCCGGCGGCTAAGGTAAAAGGAGGATTTGCATTATGAAGTTCAATGGTGATCTTATCTGCGATTGGTCCGGTGAACTGGTTACCTGTTTGATCCTGGGCTTTATTCATAGCCGTTCCTGCAAAAAGGCTTTCCAGGAAAACTGTCAGGTTGAGTGTTGAGGGCAAATATCCATGAGGTCCTGCAGAGGTGGGAACTGTTCCATGGCATACTTCACAACGGCGAAGCACCCCGGAAAAACCCTGCAGAGCAATATTCTGGACATTATCATTCGGCTGAATAGTGGGCTGGATTGCATGAGGGGAGCCATGGCAGGCACTACAATACAGTCCGCCATGTCCGACTGAATTCCTGAATAATTTTCCTGTTTCTTCCCCATAATTTGAACCATGGCAATTTGAAGCCCCACATGAAGGTTCTTCCAGCCAGGGTTCTCTGCCATTCTCAATACTGGAAGCTACAGTACTCATACTTCCATGACAATTCTGGCAGGTCATCCCTTCTGAAAACATTACATCACGAAAACATTGAGTATTTGGGCCAGGGTGACATTTATAACAATTGTTTGTCTTATCCTTATGTTTGTCATGAATAACAAAAGAAAAAGAACGAAGGCCTTGTTGACCAGGCATCCCGAGTGCATTATCGGAATGACAATTTGCACAAAGGATAGGGGTGGCATTGGGGTTAAAGCCCCCTTCTCTTGGATGTTCGTTTAATATGGCTTGCTCACTGGAATGGCAGCCAGAACTAACACAGCTGAGTTCATTTGAAACAGGAATTACCGGCTGTGTAGATGCCAAAAGATTATTTGAACTGTTATATACCTCTATTAAGGCAAGTTGATAAGGATTCTCTGTCAGCAGGTTATTGTCGGTATAGGGTGTGATTGGTACACCTTCAACAGCATAATGATTACTGAATGGGTTCATTGTCCCTGTTAATCCCACACCTGTGAGTCCAATGTTTGGAGCTAATGTCACTCCAAATAATTGCTGCGAATAACTCCAGAAGTTAGTTTTGCCTACCGAATAAGTATTCCCAGGAATTGAATAGTGTACACTTATTCCAGTCGTAATAATTTCAGGCAAAGTTTCCGCATTTCCTTTTCGTATAACCTGTGCCTTCAGGTTATTAAATGGTGGAAGAACTGCAATTTTTGAAAAGTCCTTATTGGAACAATGCATACCTAGATCGTTCCAGCTAAGTACAATGTATTCATCTCCACTGATATTTGCAAAAATAAAGGGCAATAGGAGGAAAGACAGTACGATTGGCCATTTTGTTTTCATAGTTATGGAGTTTGGGTTAGTTATACAAAGATATATAAAATTATTTATATCTATATATGTCCATGTATAATATGTGTATAAAAAGCAATCTAGAATACTTGCCCTATTCTGGTAAATCAATTAAGTTTGAGTAGTCTAAATCTTAGGACAAGTTACACTCTAGCGAATCTTTACAGTAAGCTATATTTTTTGAAATCATGAAAAAAACCTGGATAGTACTTCAAATAAACCTGATAAATGCTCAATATATATGAATAAATCCACCTATTTCATTCATTTAAACTTATAAACGGCTTTCGGGACGAGATTTATCAAATATTTCTAACTTTGACAAACCAACAAAAACAAGCTTTCCATGAAAAGTATCCTGGTCATCTATCCTGAAGTTGATATTACTAAAATTGCCGTTTATCGCAATACCAGTCTGATATTCCTCAAATCTATCCGCCACAAGGCTGAGGACCAGGCTGCCTTTGCAGATGTGATTGACCAGTTGGAATACCGCACCCAGCTTATTATGCAGGAATTAAACAACAACCAGATTGAGTTGGCAGAAATTAGTGTTGTGATGGCGCGCGGCGGTCTTATCAAGCCGGTAAAATCCGGAATTTACGAGGTGAATGAAGCAATGAAAAAAGACCTTCGTACTGGGATTATGGGTCGTCATGCTACAAATCTCGGGGGCTTGATTGGAGATAGGATTGCCGGAATGCTTCCAAATGCTAAGGCTTACCTTGCAGATCCTGTTGTTGTGGATGAACTGGAACCCATTGCAAGGGTATCCGGACTGCCCCAAATTGAACGTACCTCTATTTTTCATGCACTCAATCATAAAAATGTCTCCAGGGAATATGCCAAGAGTATCAACCGTAAATATGAGGACCTGAACCTTGTTGTTGCCTATATTGGTAGTGGTGGTGTCTCTGTTGGGGCACATCATGGAGGGAAAGTTGTTGATGTAAACCAGGCTTTCGATGGTGATGGCCCTTTCTCTATGACCCGTTCGGGAAGTCTGCCGGTTGGACAGCTCATAGACCTCTGCTACAACGGAAAGTATACACGGGAACAAATGCGACAGTTGATTACTGAGAAAGGAGGCATTCTTGCCTACCTGGGAACAAAGTCACTCAGCCAGGTCCTTTCCATGGTAGATGAAGGTGATGAACAAGCCACCCTGATTATGGATGCTATGGCTTACCAGGTTGCGAAAGAAATCGGCTCCATGTCAACGGTCCTTGATTGCAAAGTAGATGCCATCCTTATTATGGGTGCTATCATGAATAGCAAGTTCTTCACCACACAACTCATCAGGCGGATTGAAAAAATCGCAGCTGTTTCCATTTACCCCATTGTGAATGACCTTGACTCACTTGCCATGAATGGAGTGACTATTGTCCGGGGAGAAGCAGAAATCCTTGTCTACCAATAGCAAGCTCCATTGCCCTTCTAAATCTCAGTCTACTTGTAATCCTTTCGTTTCAGGAAAACATTTCCTTTAGATTCCCCAACTGAACCTAAACAGTACAAATTTGTTAAAGAATTTGCACTGCTCCTTGTTGTATCTTCCATCCACTCTAATTAATCAATTCTAAAAACTGCAAGTTTTAATAATAGTATTTTGTTTAGTAACCCCTAAAAACATTGTAATGGATCCTTCAAACATTAACTGGCTGGCTGTTTTAGTCTCAACCCTTTCTTTTTACGCAATTGGTGCTATTTGGTATTCCCCTGTTCTTTTCGGGAAAATCTGGATGAAAGAACTTAACATGACTCCGGATGCAGCAAAGAATGCCAACATGGCCAAAATCATGACATTTACCTTTATTTTATCTCTGATCATGGTAACAAACCTGGCATTTTTCCTTGGCGACCCTAAGATAGGTGCATCTGAAGGAGCAATGTATGGTTTTCTTACAGGATTCGGATGGGTGGCAATGGCCATGACATTCAATGCCTTATATGAAATGAAAGGTTGGAGATATATGCTTATCAATGCAGGCTATATGGCTGTGGGTTTCACCCTCTCCGGCTTTATCCTGGGAGCCTGGAAATAACAGTTGAAGTTGCTGGCAGGCGATTTTCCGATTGTTTAGCTTTCTCTTACCTGCCAAGCCCTGGTGCATCCGGAATTCCAAAAACTGTATACACTCTAATTCACTTTAGGCACAATAGTTCACTCCAGGCATGTTTGCACTTTCAGACAAAAATGGAACACGGATCCGCCGGCTGGCGGACGGATTTCACCACGGATTTTCGCAGATTCAATTGACAACTCTAGTTCACTTTAGTTCACTCTCACTCTAGTTCACTCCAGGCACTTTGGCTCACTCTAGTTCACTTTAGCTCACCCTGGCCTTAGCTCACTCCAGGCACTCTAGTCACTTCTTCTCAGCCTTTTCCTGTCAGTGATTTAGGAATTCTTCCTGTTCTAACAGTTTCCGAACGAAGCCTTCTGCCAACGATTCGTTCTACCATTGCGCCTATTTCAAGAACTTTGTCAACATCAAGGCCGGTTTCAATGCCCATTTCATCAAGCATAACCACAAGGTCTTCCGTCTGCACAAGTCCGGTAATTCCAGGATCTGCATAGTAATAAGCTCCTGTTCCGGCAACAGGGACACCATCAACAAAGTTGGCCGGTTGCCCACCAATTCCTCCCATGGTACTTTCATAATTGGTCATACCGGCCTGTAAGGCAGCCAACACGTTTGCCAATCCCCATCCCCTGGTGGTATGGAAATGAACAATTTGTTTTTCAGGACGGCCAATCTTATCCATTAGCATGGAATAATATCGGTAAACCCTATCCGGGGAGGCAGAACCATCGTGATCGGCATGCTCCACATCACTGGCACCAATATCAAACCATCGTTGTGCGAAATCAACAGCTTTTTCCATTTTCGTAGGGCCTTCAATCGGGCATCCCCAAATTGTACTGACTGTTCCATTCACTTTAAGTCCGGCATCCCTGGCCAACGGGATATATTTTTCCGCCATTTTCCAGTACTCATCCAATGAAAGTCCTGAATTTTTCCTATGATGAGACTCGCTTGTTGATACCATCAGGAGTATCCTGTCTGGCCCCCAGCCTTCCTGCTTAGCTTGTATGGCACGTTCAATAGCCTTTTCACGAATAGTAACAGCCGTAATACTCACCTGGGGCAATAGATGCGCGACGGATTTACTTGCCCTGAGTTTTTTCAGTATTTCATCTGAATCCCTGAATTGGGGCATTCCAGAAGGATTTCCCAGGTTTGTAACTTCGATATGCCTGAAACCTGCAAGGATAAGTTGTTCAGACAACCATAATTTTGCGGCTGTGGGGATAAATTTCTCCTCATGCTGAAAACCATCACGTACTGTGATATCTCCGACTGTTACTTTTTTGGGGTAGTTCATAGTGGGTTATGATTAATGAAATCGATTCAATTATAAACGTTTACAGAATTAATATTGACCTTTCGGATCAAATTTCTTACAGAAATGTGAGTCTGATTCAGTAAAGCAATAGATTTAGTGCCCGGGTCGAATGCAGCTAAAAGATCATTTCTGGTATTTCTCCATCTATGATCAATCGGCCGGCTGTTGCGGAGCGTATTTCTTCGACAGTAACTCCCGGTGCACGTTCCAGTAATCTGAAACCATCACCAGTAACTTCCAAAACGGCCATATCGGTAACCACTTTTTTAACACAATTCACCCCTGTTAGAGGCAAGGAGCATTCGGGCAAAAGTTTGGAACCATCTCTGCTTGTATGCTGCATAGCAACGATAATATTCTTTGCAGAAGCTACAAGATCCATTGCACCACCCATACCCTTCACCATTTTCCCGGGAATTTTCCAGGAGGCTATATCCCCTTTTTCAGAAACTTCAAAAGCACCAAGCACAGTAAGGTCTACATGTCCGCCCCGTATCATTGCAAAACTGAGTGAAGAATCAAAAAAGCTGGCCCCTTCAACTACTGTAACCGTTTGTTTACCGGCATTAATTAGGTCAGCATCCACTTCTTCGGCAAAAGGAAATGGTCCCATCCCAAGGATCCCATTTTCTGATTGTAAAGTAACTTGTATCCCATCGGGAATATAGTTTGCAACCAGTGTTGGAATTCCTATTCCCAGGTTCACATAATACCCATCCTTAAGTTCCCGGGCAATACGTTGTGCTATTTGTTCTTTTGTGAGTGGCATTTTTCTTTTATTTGAAATGGAGAAAAGAGAACGGGAGAGAAGGTGAAAACTTATACCTACACAACCAATTCCTATAGATTATTTATTGTCTTTAATTATCCATTTTTCAACATTATTTACCATTCGGACCAGTTGGCCAATTATATGGTTATATTCAGCATCCAGTTGATCATATTCTTCTTCAGTGATATATTTACATCGTTGAGCGATTTCAAGCCACACCAGTGTTTCACTAGCTTCTGATTCACAATCATTTAATTTTGCAATAAATGCCGCCCTGTATCTTCTTCTTCTCCATGCTTCTCCTAGATTAGCACTTACTGATCTTGAAGATCTCCTGATCTGGTCAGTCATTGAATACTTTTCTTCACTTGGAAACCTTTTTGTTATCTCAAAAATTTTCATTGCTCCATCAATCGAAGATTTGTAAACATTCAATTCTTTAAACGTGTCAATTAACATAACGCAAACAATAAATAATAGTTAATAGCTCTAATTCATTTCCCAAAACTCCGTTTGACTTGTCCAAACATTGGTAACTCTCTCTTTTAACCCCTCTCCCCCTCTCCCCATCTCTCCCTCTCTCCCTCTCTCCCTCTCCCCATCTCCCCATCTCCAAAAAATCACCCCCTGATAGTTCTCCTTTCAATCCTTTTTTCGTATCCAACTCCCTGGAAAATCCTTTGGACAAATATTCCCGGGGTATGAATATAATTGGGGTCGAGAGTCCCGGCGGGAACAATTTCCTCTACTTCGGCAATGGTAATTTTTCCTGCCATTGCCATGGCCTGGTTAAAATTATTTGCTGTATTCCTATAGATAAGGTTTCCATGGGTGTCGCCTCTCCATGCTTTGACAATTGCAAAATCAGCATTCAGGGCAAGTTCCAATAAATGTGGTTTCCCGTTAAATTCTCTGATCTCTTTTCCTTCAGCGACTTCAGTTCCGTAGCCGGCAGGTACGAAAAATGCCGGAATTCCTGAACCACCCGCACGACAACGTTCGGCCAGGGTTCCCTGTGGAATGAGTTCTACTTCCAATTCTCCACTGAGCAGTTGACGCTCAAATTCAGCATTCTCACCAACATAGGAGGATATCATCTTATGAATCTGGTGATTCTTCAATAATAATCCCAGGCCAAAATCATCGACCCCGGCATTGTTTGAAATACATGTCAAACCCTTGATGCCACTAGCTGCTAAAGCTGTGATACAGTTCTCAGGAATTCCACACAAACCGAATCCCCCCACCATTAAGGTCATTCCATCAGATATTCCATTGATTGCTTCAAGTGCGTCTTTAACCTCTTTATTCATATTCCTGATTTTGCATATGAAAATATTAAAAATACCATTACTCTGGTCACTTAACGAAATATTTTGTCAGACAAGAACTTACTTTCCTTTAATACATCAAGATCAACGCCATGATTAATTCCTTTTCGGTTACACCAATCAATTAAATTCAGCGTATCCAGGTTTGCCAAAAGTTCATATCCGGTCATAGGACAACCACCATGCCCTCCAATGGCACCTTCGAACCATCGGAACCCTGATTGCCAGGCTGCTTCAACTTTTGCTTCCCAATCCATTACACCTACATGAAGATGCATCCCCAGGGTAAGATCATCAAATTCTGTGATTAATTTGGAACAAAGGGAATGAATGCCATCCACAGTGGCTACCCCTGTGATATCTGAGAAAACAATATCCTGAAATCCGGCATTCCCAAGTCTTTCTACTTCTATTAAAACTTGTTCTTCACTCCAGGGGTCACCATATGGATTTCCAAATGCCATGGAAACATATACCCTCATCTTCTTACCGGAATCCTTAACTAATTGATGAATGGAAACCAATTCATCCCATGCTTGTTCCGGGCTTGAATTAATATTTCTTTTCAGAAAAGTCGGGCATGTCGAATATGGGAAACCAATAAGTTGAATTCTTTCAAGGGTACAAGCTTCATTACCACCTCTCCGATTACCAATGACAACCATGAGTTGTGTCTTGGGATGACCCGCTTTCAAATTTGCTATTACCTCCCGGGTATCTGCCATTTGTGGAACAGCTTTGTGAGATACCAGGCTACCCACATCCACAGTAGAAAAACCTGCTGATAAGAGCAAGTTTATATATTCCAGCTTGTCAAGTGTTGGAATAAATGTCTCCCATCCCTGCATTGCATCCCTTGGCGTCTCGGTAATATGAAGGCTTTCCATATGATTAGTTTTAGCAAAGGAGAGGTGATTATTAAGACATCAGACTAACGACAGTTAAATCCCAAAATTCAAATTTCGAACAAAAAGCTCCCCGGGAGGAAAAAAAAAAACGATTCCCCTTTTTAAAAAAAAAAAACCCCCCCCCCCCAAACCACCAACGGGGGTGCTTCCAGTGTTGAGTGTTTAGTTTTTTGCCATCACGGATGATGTCTCCCAGGCATAGAGCAAATGTTTAACACATAACATAAAACACAGAATGAAAAAGTGACCCACATCAAATGCCAAAAACATCCCTTCGAACCGTCAAATGTCGAACATTCGATAATTCACTTAATAATTATGTGTTGAGTGTTTAGTGTTTTTCATTCATTTTCCCCCAGGGATAATACCTGTCGTTTGCAGAAAACAATATTAAACACATAACATTAAACACAAAATGAATAAGGAACACACATTAATCATCTCACATAAATTATCAAACATCAGATATCCGACATCAAACATTAAACATCCGAAATCCGACATCAAACATCCGACATCCGACATCAAACATCCGACATCAACACCCGATGTACCTTGAAATTACCATCCTTTGTATTTCAGAAGTCCCTTCACCAATCTGAAGCAATCGTTGATCGCGATAGAATCTTTCTACTTCATAATCTTTCATCAGCCCATATCCGCCATGGATTTGAACTGCTTCATCTGCAACTTCTTTTGCAATTTCAGAGCAATATAGTTTCGACATAGCAGCTTCTTTTGCAAAAGGAAGATGGTTATCCTTTAACCAACAGGCTTTATATAGCAGATTCCGGGCTAATTCAATTTTCGTAGCCATATCTGCAAGCTTAAATGCAATGGCTTGGAATTTGGATATGGGTTGCCCGAACTGTTTGCGCTCTTTGGCATAATTTAAGGCCAGTTCAAAGGCGCCCTGGGCACAACCCAGCCCCATTGCAGCAATTGAAAGTCGCCCATTATCAAGTGTGGAAAGCATAATTTTAGATCCTTCACCAACCTTCCCTAGCAATTTGCTTTCAGGCACTTTACAATCATCAAAAAACAATTCTGCTGTGTCACTGGCTCTCCACATCATTTTACCATGCATAGTTCTGCGGGTAAAACCAGGTGTATTTTTCTCAACAATAATTGTAGAGAACTGCTTTTTCCCGTCAACCTCTCCTGTCACAGCCTGAACAGTAGCACCAATAGAAATTTCTGCTGAACCATTGGTAATAAATATTTTAGAACCATTTATTATCCAGTTCCCATTTTCCAGATAGGCGTTTGTTCGGGTTCCCCTTGAGTCGGACCCAGCATCAGGTTCTGTAAGTCCGAACGCCCACAAAGCCTCCCCTGTGCACAGAGCAGGTAAATATTTGCGCTTTTGTTCCTCTGTTCCGTAATAGTAAAGCGGACCTATTCCCAGTGAATTATGTGCTGCAATGGTCGCTGCTTGTGATCCATCTACCCTGGCAAGCTCTTCAACAGCAATAATATAAGAAAGAGTGTCCATTCCGTGACCACCATATTCCACTGGAACTGAGATCCCGAATAAACCCAATTCTCCCATTTTCCTGGTGAGCTCAGGTGAAAAAAGGGCCGATTCATCCAGCTCTTTAGCAACTGGTCGGATTTCACGTTCTGCAAAATCCCTGACGGTTTGCCTAATTAATGATTGTTCTTCTGTAAGCTGAAAGTCCATAGTAGGTGAAGATCAGATAAATATTTTGTTTTATGCTAAAATAATAAAAAGCATAAACCCTTTACATTCCGGCAATATTCTCTACCAGGCAAAATGCGAAAGAAATGCACGGTGCAATTATTTGTACCACCCTCACAGTTTCCTGGTTCCTGCTACCTGATTTAATAAATAATTAAACAATCAAATACATGTTTTGATTAATAGATTAAGGGCCGTTTAGATTAAAATATTATTTATTCGGGCAAGAAATCAAACCATCAAATATTTACTGGGGTTACCTGGTTAATCATTGCCCTTAACATGAATAAGCCTGGTATTGCCATCAACCAGTTCGCCGACTGCAACTTCGATGCGATCCACTATCCCGTCCCCGGGGCAAAGAATGTTATTTTCCATTTTCATTGCTTCTACTACCAGTAGCAGGTCCCCTTTTGTAACAGCCTGGCCTTCAGTAACACAAATCTTGATTACTTTTCCTGGCATTGGAGAAACAATATTTTCAAGACTGGACTCAGCCATTCCTTCTGAACCGGAAAATTCCGGTTGTACAGAAAGAAGGTCCAACCTGGTTACCTCAAAAGTAGTTCCTGATGAATTTACCAGCACCTTTCCAACTTCTGGTTTCGACAACCATGTAAGATGATGCTGCCCATCAATAATAAGTTCAGCTTTACCATTGGAGAAACAATGATAATCAACAATGGTTTCTTCATTGTTCCAGATGAGTTTTAATTGATGCTTGGAGAATCCCTGATTGTTAACTTATAGATTTCCGACCCTATCTGAAAACTTGGATGCATAAAAATCCTCCAATATCCAATCTTATCCCAGGTGTTGGTGACAGAATGTTCTTCTTTCTGTAAACTGCCTATTAATCCGGCAAATAAGGGAATCCGGATATCAACATCCAGCATCTTTTGCTTAATCTCTTCTATTAGGATGGTAGTATATTCATCGCAATATTTAGTAGAAATCTGATTGTCAATAAATTCTTTATGTTCAAGAATAGCATGAAGAAAGGAGATATTGTTTTTGATACCATGAATGACATAATTATTCAATGCATCAATCATCCCATGCCTTGCTGATTCCCGATCTTCACCGAATACAATCAGCTTGGAAATCATAGGGTCAAAGAAAGATTGAATAACGGGCTTACCGGCTATTCCTGAATCAACGCGGATATTAGCCCCAGATGGCTCATGGTAAAGATTCATTTTTCCTGGAGAAGGAAGAAATCCATTTTCAGGGTCTTCTGCATATATCCGACATTCAATAGCATGACCCTTTTGTTTAAGATCTTCCTGTTTAAATCTAAGTGGTTCGCCGGAAGCGATTCTTATTTGCTCCTCCACAATATCAATTCCCGTAGTCATCTCAGTTACAGGATGTTCCACCTGAATCCTGGTATTCATTTCAAGGAAATAAAACTGCAAGCCGGCATCAACCAGGAACTCAATTGTTCCGGCACCCTGGTATCCAATAGCTTTCCCAATGGCTACAGCAGCATCTCCCATTTGTGATCGCACAACAGGATTAAGCGTTGGAGAGGGGGCTTCTTCAATAATTTTCTGATACCTTCTCTGTATAGAGCATTCCCTTTCAAAAAGATGAATCACATTCCCATGCTGATCCCCGATAAGCTGAATCTCAATATGACGTGGATTTTCGACAAATTTCTCTACATATACCGTCCCATCTGCAAAATAATTGGCTGCTTCCCTGGAAGTTGATTCTAATGCTTCTATAAGATTTTCTTTTGAACGAACAATTCGCATCCCTTTTCCACCTCCTCCGGCAGCAGCTTTAACAAGCAGAGGAAAGCCAATCTCATCAGCATGTTCAAGGATCGAAGAAGGAGTACCGGTGAGGCCCGAGGTAATAGGAATCCCAATAGAGGCAGCAAAATTCCTGGCTTCAATCTTATTCCCCATTACATGCATCACATTGCTATCCGGACCAATAAAAATAAGTCCGGCATTCTGGCAGGCAGTAACAAAGGATGGGTTTTCAGAAAGAAATCCATAGCCGGGATGGATGGCATCACAAAATGAATCCTTTGCGACAGAAATAATCTTTGCAGTATTAAGGTATGTATCAGCTAATGCTGAATGTCCAAGACAGTAAGCTTCATCGGCCATTTCGACATGTCGGCTATCAATATCGACTTCAGAATATATAGCAACAGTCTTGATACCCAGCCTTCTGGCTGTTTTCATGATTCTAACCGCAATTTCACCGCGATTGGCAATAAGAACCTTCGTAATTTTCATCAAACAGGATATTTACATTAAAACAGCATGCTTTATTGCTGTGGAACGCTATAATTCAAACGTTCCTGTTTCGTTTCAGGATTTATCAATTGGTGGATAAAAAGTCCCTGGTATGATAGAAGCCGGAAAAGAATCCCATTCAATTCTGCCAGGTTTTCAACGCCAACATTGATTTTCACAACATGAAATGTACTGGAACTAAAACAAATCCAAGATACTAATTCCCGGAATACCTGACAAATGACTTGAAAATTAATTGATTTCTGATTCGTTGATCCAGTTAGGGGGCTTTTTCAAGAAAAGCGGCCATTCCTTCCTGTCCTTCTGATGAGGCTCTGATTTCAGCAATCATATGGGCTGTATAGGACAATGCTTCATCCAATGTTATATTATTGGTTACCTCATCGATCAGTTTTTTACATTGTGCAATTGCTTTGGGGCCGCTGGATTTGAGCAAATCAGTAATATTCCGGCAATAGCCCTCCAGTTCAGACGATGGCAAGGACTTATTTACAAGTTTATATTTTTCTGCTTCCGGCCCATTAATTCTTCGGCCAGTAAGCATAAGTTCCCTTGCTCCATACTCTCCAACACGTTTTATCACATATGGTGAAATACAAGCAGGAACAATTCCAATTTTTACTTCACTAAGCGAAAAAACGGTTTCGTTATCACAGAGGGCGATATCGCATGCAGCTAATAATCCGTTAGCGCCTCCGATTGCAGCACCATGTACTAATGCGATGGTGGGTTTCGGAGAAGTATAGATGGTATAAAAGCATTGTGATAGTCGATAACTCTCTTCGTAATTCTGTTCAAAAGTATACTTCGAAACATTTCGCATCCAGTTCAGATCAGCCCCGGCACAAAATGATTTCCCTTCACCTCTGAGAATAATAGCCCTTATGGATTCCACTTTTTCAATTTCCCGGAAAGCATCAGTGATTTCCGAGATCATAACCTCATTGAAAGCATTCCTGATATCAGGGCGATTCAGGGCAATGGTTGCTATATCATCTTCAATATCAAGTGAAAGAGTGGAACGATACTTCATTGCGGTAAATTTTTTATTCAGATTTTTCCCGCGGTTGTTCAACAACACGGGATTGAAACTTACTTGATACTACTTTCCAATCATCTCCTATATATCTCCTGGTCGCAATACTTCCTTCAGGAAGATGAGCTATTTCTCCAACGGATGGATCTATAATCAGTATTTCCTGAAGTGAAACCAGGATCGCCTGTTCATTCGGGTTTGACTTATCCTCCTTTGAAAAGAATTTCCAGTTTCCATCATTGATATCATGTATCACAATGGTAATAGATTTTCCGTGATTAATGACCTGACGGTTAGTGTAAACCGCAGTTGATAAGCTACATCTGAAACTGTTTTTAACCATAGTCGTACGAAATAGAACTTGTAAACTAGTAATGATTCTGAATGATGGCATTTTTCACTGCCATCCTGGTTAATTCACAATTAGTGGTAGATTCTTTCAAAAACAGGGTTTAGGAATTACATCCTGAAAACGCCATATTTTGTTTCATCCCATAGTTTGTTGAGCGATGCAGAGATACCCATTGCCAGTACCTTTCTGGTATCAATGGGGTCAATAATTCCATCATCCCATAGTCGGGCGGTACTAAAGTATGCAGATCCTTCTTCCTCGTATTTTTTAAGTATGTTAGCCTTCAAGGAGTCCCTGTCTGTTTCGGACAGTGTTTTACCTTTAGCTTTGAGTTGGTCTTCCTTTACTGTAATAAGCACGCCAGCTGCCTGCTCGCCACCCATAACACTTATCTTGGCATTTGGCCACATAAACAGCAAGCGGGGTTCATAAGCCCGTCCAGCCATTGCATAATTGCCTGCACCAAATGAGCCTCCAAATACAACTGTGAATTTAGGAACCATGGCATTGGCAACTGCATGAACCAGTTTTGCCCCATCACGTGCAATACCCCTTCTTTCATACTCTTTTCCAACTATAAAGCCAGTGATGTTTTGCAAGAATATGATCGGGACATTTCTGCTGGTGCATAATTCAATAAAATGAGCACCTTTAAGGGCCGTCTCAGAAAACAGGACTCCGTTATTTGCAATAATCCCAACAGGGAAACCCATGATTCTGGCAAAACCAGTTACCAAGGTTGGGGCATAACGGGCCTTAAATTCATGGAACCTGCTTCCATCGACAATCCTGGCAATAATCTCATGAGAATCAACAGGTTTTCGCAAATCAATGGGTGCAATACCATATAACTCCTTAGGATCATAAAAGGGTTCCTCAATAGGCGCTAATTCCAGTGCTTGCCTGGCAGGCTTTTTAAGGGTTCGAAAAATATCCCTGCAAATCTGTATGGCATGGCGGTCGTTTTCAGCCAGGTGGTCAGCAACTCCGGAAATACTGGTATGGACATCAGCCCCACCAAGTTCCTCTGCACTTACTTCTTCTCCGGTAGCCGCTTTTACAAGAGGTGGGCCCCCAATAAAAATCGTACCCTGGTTGCGCACAATAATCGTTTCATCGCTCATCGCCGGAACATAGGCGCCACCTGCAGTGCATGAACCCATTACAATTGCTATTTGAGGAATACCAAGTGCTGACATCCTTGCCTGGTTGAAGAAAAATCTCCCGAAATCATACTTGTCAGGAAAAACCCGGGCTTGCTCAGGCAGAAAAACGCCCCCAGAATCCACCATATAAACACAGGGTAAATGATTCTCCATAGCAATTTCCTGAGCCCTCACATGTTTCTTTATGGATTGCTCGATGTAGGTGCCCCCTTTTACTGTCGCATCATTAGCAACAATGATAGTTTCCCGGCCATGAATAACACCAATGCCGGTAATTATCCCTGCACTTGGAAATTCATTGTTATACATACCATATGCCGCCAGTGGAGATAATTCAAGAAAAGGCGTATTGGGATCAATGAGAAGGTCAATTCTTTCCCTTGCCAATAATTTCCCCCGTTCCTTATGTTTTCGGATAGCTTCTTCCGGAACTGAGTTCAGCACATCATCATACAATGACTTATGCCTGGATAATAAATCCAGGAAACCGGCTTCTCCTGTTTTAAATTCAGCAGAAGTAGTCCTTACTTTTGATTCAATACGGTACAAATGATCAGGGATAGTGTGAAAGAGTAAATTTATAGAAATAAATCCTTTAAATTGATGTGGGAGCAATAATTTTTCTCCTTTTTCGATAAAATCATTAAGCATAAAGCTTTTGGAACATTTATACCCCTTTTCTGTAAGCTCAACTGAACAGCATTCTGTGAAAGCATCATGTTCGAAAAAGAGAATATATCCATTCTTTACAGCTTCTTCCAGGAATTCCTCCTTTTCTTTTAAGCTGATAAGCGGCTGTGTATCATAACTCATGATATAAGGGAGCGGTATATGGGCAGAAGTAGGGATGGTATCAGCCATAAATACAAAGGTATTGCCCCGATACTGGATAAAAGGAATGGCTTGTCCTACAGTATGACCATTAAAGATGGCTATTTCGACTCCGGGTATAAGTTCGAAGGGGCCGTCAAAAAGACGTAATTTCCCGGAATCTGCAATTGGCAATATATTTTCCCTGAGAAAAGATGCTTTTTCCCTTGGATTTGCATTGACAGCCCATTCCCATTGTGGGCGGCTAATCCAATAAGTAGCATTGGGGAAAGTGAGGTTGTAATTTCCCTGCGAATCCTTGCTGATACTACCTCCGGCATGATCAAAATGGAGATGTGTAAGAAACATATCAGTGATATCTTCTCTTGTTAGCCCAATCCCGGCCAGAGATTTATCTAAACTGTCGTCACTATGTAAATAATAGTGCTTGAAAAATTTTTCATCCTGTTTATTCCCAATCCCATTATCAATCAGGATTTTGCGGTCCCGGTCAACGATCAACAAACACCTCATGGATAATGGGATCAGGTTATTTTCATCGGCGGCATACACTTTATTCCAGATGGATTTGGGCACTACTCCAAACATAGCCCCTCCATCCAGTTTAAATTTTCCTGTTGGAATTGAAAATAGTTCCATAATTGAATTGCTAGAATTACTCTAAGACAACAATTTATAACCAGGTATGTTTTTAAAGCCCGGTTATTGATTTACTGATTAGGTTGAATCTGAATGAAATAGCAAGAAAATAATAGCGTGTAACTGCAGACAATACTATAAATAGTGAGAGTTGGTGATATTCAAATTAAAAAAAGGAAAATCACTACATTTGCCTGAATGAGTATTTCCAATAAAACTTTCTTACAGATTCTTTTATCGGGTATCAGCCTGGTAATCATACTTGAAACAGGACAATTTCTAAATGCCTGGAGTCTGGGATTATCTTTATTGACATCCTTCCGTTGGCTCGCCATGGCATTATTGGTTTGGTATGCTTTTCGCAAGAAATCCCTGACTACATGGATACTCATCAGCATGGTGATGGGCGTTGAATTTGGTCACGATTTCCCTTCCCTGGCAATCCACCTGAATCTATTCAGCAAGATTTTCCTAAGAATGGTAAAAACCATTATTGCACCCTTGTTATTTGCAACCCTCGTTGTTGGCATTGCCGGTCATTCCAATCTCCGGCAAGTGGGAAGGATGGGATGGAAATCAATAGTTTATTTTGAAATAGTTTCCACTCTGGCTTTATTCATTGGATTACTTGCTATCAACTTGAGTAAGGCCGGTATGGGTGTGATTATCCCCCCTGATTTTGCACAACAGAATATCCCTGAGGTAAAGGCCCAGACCCTTGAAGAGATTATCCTGCATATCTTCCCCGAAAATATAGCAAAAGCAATCTATGACGGACAGGTATTGCAAATCGTGGTTTTCAGCATCTTATTTGGGATAGCTGTGGCCATGCTGAAGGAAAACCATAGGAACAGAATGGTAAATTTTGCCGAAAGTTTATCAGAAGCCATGTTCAAGTTTACCAACCTGGTGATGTATCTTGCCCCTATTGCAGTATTTGCTGCAATTGCTTATTCTGTAGGGCACATGGGACTTGGAATCCTTGCCAATCTATTTAAGTTGCTGGCAACCCTGTATGTAGCACTTATAGTTTTTGTGCTCCTGGTATTTATGCCCATTATGATATTCCTAAAAATTCCCATCCGAAATTTTATTCGGGCGATATTAGAACCGGCAACCATTGCTTTTGCAACTACAAGCTCTGAATCAGCTTTACCAAGGGCCATGGAAGCTATGGAGAAATTCGGAGTCCCCAGGAAAATTGTAGCTTTTGTGATTCCTACAGGTTATAGTTTTAACCTGGATGGTACAACTTTGTACTTGTCCCTGGCTACCATCTTTGTCGCCCAGGTGGCCGGTATTCACCTGAGTATTGAAAAACAATTATTGATTGTGTTTACCCTGATGCTTACCAGTAAAGGCGTTGCCGGGGTTCCCAGGGCTTCATTGGTTATCCTGTTAGGTACTGCTGCCAGTTTCGGTTTACCCCTTTGGCCCATATTTATTATTCTGGGGATTGATGAACTTATGGATATGGCAAGAACAGCCGTGAATGTGATTGGAAACTGCCTTGCAACCGTTGTTGTTGCCAAATGGGAAGGAGAATTTGACCAGGAAGCCGCATCTAACTTCAAAACAGAACTACTGGATAATTAAATCGTTATCCTTTCATCACATCGGTAGATATTGTATATTTGAAATTCTGCTTCGCTCAGTTTGAACAAAAGAAATCAACCTTTTGAAACAGACACTATTTGTTACTTTATTCTAACTATTATACAATTCATTATCTATGAAAAAGCTCCTTTTCATTTTAAGCTGCTTATCCTTATTTACAAATGTTTTCAGCCAAAACAATCCCCCGGTAGCTGTTAATGATACTGTCAGGCCGGTGATCGGCTTTCCTTTTGAAGTGAACATCCTGAAAAATGACTTTGACCCGGATGGCGATTCTTTTGATTTGTTCCATTGTTTCAAATTCTTAGAATCAATGACAGCACATGGAGGTTTCGCCCGACTACTATGATTCCAATGATCATTATGATTCAATTGTTTACAAGAAATACTTCCTGAAAGATGAGCATGGTGCAATGGCTTTAGGATCAATTGTTATCATTCGAAAAGGAACACCAAGATATGACTCACTAGACATCAATAATATAAAAGCCTTAATAAGTCCCTTTGGAAATCATTTCTGGGATCTGGAGAGGGCCCGATCTGAAGTACCAAAAGGATCGGCAACAACCTCTATATTTAATCATGCTTTATGGATAGGAGGATTGAATGATTCTTCACAACTCTGCCTTGCTGTTGAATTATACCGACAAGTAGGAACAGATTTTTTATGGGTCCTATTTCATCCTTCCATGATTCAACCTTTCCATTGAAATGGAACAGGGTATGGAAACTTGATAAGAACCAGATCCTGTTCCACCGAAATCACTGGGCTGAGCAGGGGTACTCTCCGATAGAAGTTATTGAAAACTGGCCGGCACATGGAACGGTACATTTTGAACAATCAGCCAATATTGCTCCATTTTATGATTCGGACCAGGATGGAAAGTATGAACCTCATCAAGGAGACTACCCAATCATAAGAGGTGACCAGGCTGTGTTTTTTGTCCTGAACGATGCCAAGGACATTCATACAGAATCTAGCGGGCGAGCACTTGGAATTGAGATCCATGGAATGGCATATGCTTATGATAGGCCGGATGATTCCACCTTAAATAACACAATTTTCATGCATTATGAAATCCTGAATCGTTCCCTAAGTACATACACAAACACTATGATTGGGCTGTTCTGCGAGTTTGACCTGGGATCAGTAAATGATGATTTCCTGGGATGTGATGTAACAAATGGTCTTATTTATGTTTATAATGGTTACCCATTTGATGGAAATGGTGAGAATGGCACCTATGGATCACACCCTCCGGCATTTGGATTAAAATTAATTGGTGGCCCTTTTCTTGAAAATGATGGATTGGATAATGAAAAAGGCAACTGTGATGAAGGAATCAATGGACTCAATTTTGGAGATAAAATCCCTGATAATGAACGAATGGGTCTAAGTCACTTTGTTAATGGCACAATAAACGGTGAATTTGGATATCCACCTTCTGGCTTTTATAATTTGATGAGATCTATCAGGAACAATGGCTTCCCTTACATGTTTGGTGATTCACTTGTTCCAGATTTTATGTTTGGGTATAATTATAGTGGTGGAGAAGGGCCTGCATGCAGGTATTTTTATCCAGGAAACAGTGATACCCTGTGCAATTGGGGAACTTACGGATTGGCACCAAATGGAGGATATAATACAGATGGCCATTTCTGGACAGATTCATTATTTGAAGATCCTGGCGACAGACGAGGGTTGGGTTCAGTCGGCCCCTTTACTTTCCAACCAGGAGAATCAATCCCCCTGGATTACTGTTTTACCTGGGCCCGGGATTATCAAGGTGATAACCTTACTTCCGTTGACCTTTTAAGAGAAAGAATCAAGGAATTATCTCCCGACTGGAATAAATTATTGGATTACCCCTTACTGTTACTTCCAGCCCGGAATTACCGGAAAAGAACATGCTGAAAATATTCCCAAATCCTGTGCATAACCAGGCAACTATAATACTGGATTCAAGATCACCACTACCCTTTCAAGTATACATGTTCAATGGGAAAAAGGTCTCTGAAGGAATTCTTGATCCCGGATCAAACACCCTGGACCTTTCCTCTTTATCTCATGGAATCTACATGCTGAAGTGCGCTCAAATGAACGCAAAAATTGTGAAGCTGTAATCATTAATTTAACTTCGATCCCTAAAACCCTTAAATGAAGATTAAAAAGATACTATTGTACCTGGGAGGAGTCATCCTTGTAATGATGATGGCACTCATCATTTATCTTTACCCGTTTTACACATTTTTCTTCACTGATAATTCCACAATTATCGATGAAAAGCTTACGATGATAAGTGGAGCGGGGAATAGCTGTCTTTTGGAAACAGACAGTGCCATTGTAGTGATTGACACTAAAATGGGGAAAATGGGAAAAAATCTCGAAGTACTTGCCCGGGGAAAAGCCAATAACAAGAAAATCATTGTGATCAATACACATATCCATGGCGACCATATCTATGGAAACAGGAATTTTAAGAATTGCACCATTTACATGGGTGCTTATGGCTCCATTTTTGCGAAAGCCAATATTGAACCTGAAGATTATCCAACCCATTTTGTAAAAGATAGTATTGTGCTTAAACTGGGAGATGAAACCCTTGTCCTTTATAACATTGGCCAGGCTCACACCTTCGCTGATATGGTGATTTATATGAAAACCAGGAAACTACTGGTATCCGGAGACCTTATCTTTAATCAGATTCATCCGGCACTCATTCGAGAAGATGGCACAAATATTGAAAAATGGAGCCGCGCCCTGGATATTCTGCCGGGATTATGGGAAATTCAAACCATTATTCCCGGCCATGGCAACCCGGGTGGAATCGATCTGCTGCTGGATCTCAAAACCTATTTTATAGATCTGAAAAAAGCTTCACTTTCTGAAAAGACTTCAGAAGAGATCTTATTGAAATACAAATCATGGATGAAGATGCCACTTATGTCTTCTACTGAAAGGACATTGGATTATATCAGAGAGAATCCATAAACTGATTTTCTTGTCGCATCCTGATTCCTCACTCATTACTTTTTTCAAATTTTCAATCAAGCCCCCGACTATTAGGCTTTCAGATTTCATATTACTTTTGCCAATAGTA
Organism: Bacteroidales bacterium; assembly: GCA_016707785.1. Classification (NCBI taxonomy): domain Bacteria; kingdom Pseudomonadati; phylum Bacteroidota; class Bacteroidia; order Bacteroidales; species Bacteroidales bacterium. The sequence goes on from JADJGZ010000003.1 coordinate 26,101, forward strand.
AAATCCGGTCATAAGATGGGCAATAATCAATATACTCCAGGGCTTTCTGATAGTTGCTGGTGGAAGGAAGCAGTCGTTTATCAAATCTATCCCAGGAGTTTCATGGACAGTAACGGTGATGGAATCGGAGACCTGAAGGGGATCACCTCTAAACTCGACTATATCAAAGACCTGGGCGTTGATGTAGTATGGCTTAACCCCATCTTTGCCTCTCCAAATGACGATAATGGTTATGACATCAGTGATTACAGGGAAATAATGTCCGATTTCGGAAACATGCAGGACTTTGATGAATTGCTGGAAGGAATGCATGCCCGGGGGATTCGGCTGGTACTTGATTTGGTAGTAAACCATAGCAGTGATGAACACCCCTGGTTTGTTCAAAGCAGGTCAAGCTGTGATTCTTCATACAGGAATTATTATCATTGGTGGCCTGAAGAAAAAGGAACACCTCCTGCACGATACAGTATTTTTGATGTTGAAAATAATGCCTGGATGTATGATGCTCATACAAAAGCCTGGTACTTACATTATTTTTCGAGGAAGCAGCCGGATTTGAACTGGGAAAACCCCTTATTAAGAGAAGAAATATATGAAATGATGCGGTTCTGGTTCGGGAAGGGCATTGATGGATTTAGAATGGATGTAATCTCCTTTATTTCTAAGGACACTTCATTCCCTGAACTTGAGTTCCAAACCGACCAGGAATTCCTGCAGTACTATGCTAAAGGCCCTCATTTACATGATTATTTGCAGGAGATGAATGAAGAAGTCCTTCGGCATTATGACATAATGACGGTTGCAGAAGGGGCTGGAGTTATTTCAGATGATGCCATTAAATTCGTCGATCCTGATAGGAAAGAGCTGAATATGTTATACCATTTTGAAGGAACAGACCTTAAACCTCAGCCTGGCAGAATAGATCCCGGGTATGATCTTTCTGCTTTTAAAGATATCTACACTAAATGGGATCAGGTTTATGAAAATACGGGTTGGGGAACAATTTACCTGGGGAATCATGATCAACCCCGAATGGTGAGCCGGTGGGGAAACGATACCCCCGGATTCAGGTTCCTCTCTTCAAAAATGCTTTCTACCTTCTTGTTAACAATGAGATCGACACCTTATGTGTATGCAGGTGATGAATTGGGAATGGCAAATATCCGGTTTAAGGATATCAATGAATACAATGATATTGCAACCCTTAACCGGTATCATAAAATCGAAGCAGAAGGAGGTGACACTCATGCTTTTCTTGAAGAAATGAAAGATTTTTCCCGCGACAATGCACGTACACCTTTTCAATGGGATAATAGTGAATATGCCGGTTTTACAAAAGGAATTCCCTGGATCAGCCTGAATCCTGATTATCTCCAGGTAAACGCAAAAATCCAGGAGACAGATCCTGATTCAGTTTTAAATTATTTCAGGCGACTTGTCCATTTGCGTAAACAACACAAGGCATTAATTTATGGAAAGTATTCACTTCTTGACAAAGAAAACCCAAAGGTTTATGCTTATTCCAGATCATGGGAAAATGACACTTACCTGGTTTTGTTAAACTTCAGCAAATCAATGGCTACTTTCAACATTCCCTGGGAACTTTCTGAATTATCTCTCTTGCTTGGAAACTATAATCCCTCATTTATTACTGATAGTCTTCAACCTTTTGAAGCCATTGTAGCCAAGGTTATCCAACGAAAATCTGAGTGATAACCAGTTCTAATCCAATGGCTATATCATGCTAAAGAACAGAAATCTGAATTTGTTGTTTTCATTGAACATAAGTCCAAGATATTGATATCAGCACAAGACATAAGGAAAATCAGGCTATGGAATCAGCATTTATCCGGTGGGCAATGTAACACCCCTTTAGATCTGGTAAAATGGATGGGAGCTCTCCAGGCCCAGGATAAAAGCATGGTTAAGTGGGCAATAGGAAGCAGGCTGGCAGATATAAATATTACTTCTGTTGATGATGCCCTGGATAGAGGGGAAATCCTTCGGACCCATGTCCTCCGTCCAACCTGGCACCTTGTCCCTGCAAAAGATATTGGATGGATGATTGCACTTACAGGCCCACGGATCAGGTCATCCACAACTTCAAGACTTCAGCAGCTTGAGTTAACCCCTGAAACATTGCATCTTAGCAATGATCTGTTATGCAAGGCATTGGATGAAACCGGGCATATGAGCCGGGAAGATTTGATGTTACATCTGCAAAGACATGGCATCATGACCGATGAGAACCGGTCCTCACACATCCTGATGAATGCTGAAATGGAGGGTTTGATCTGCAGTGGCCCCAGTCTTTCAGGTAAACAAACCTATGCACTATTGGCTAAAAGGGTGCCTGAAAAGATATCTCTTACAAAGGAAGAAAGTCTTTATGAATTGGCCAGAAGATATTTTTTAAGCCATGGTCCGGCTACCCTGGCAGATTTTTGCTGGTGGTCAGGCCTCGGTATCCATGAGGCAACAACCGGCATCAGTTTAAACATGAACGGTATGATTAAGGCAACGAACGGTTCTTCTGAATATTGGTTTTTTGAGCCAAAAACACCGGCTTACAACAAGCATCCTCAAGTTTTCCTACTACCTGCCTTTGATGAATTCGTGATTAGTTATAAAGATCGCAAGGAAATAATCCCTGTTTCAATCCAGAGAAAAGCCATTTCGAATAATGGCATCTTTTATCCCATTGTATTATATAATGGAGAGGTGATTGGAACATGGACAAGAAAACATGGTCCCCGCCAACTATCAATCAATATCCGTTACTTTAGCAAGCCTGGTCTGGCCGTTCAGGAGCAGGTTAATCGTCGGGCTGAAGAGTTAGGGATTTTCTACGGACAAAATGTGAAAATTTCCCATGAATAACCCCCCGAGTTCATTGTTTTACAACTCATACGGCATAAAAAAGGCGGACAATCATCCGCCTTTCATATAAATATGCGTATCCGTTTCTCATTTTATCATTTTCAAGGCTTCATCAACAGCTCTCAGCATAGGTTCAACGGCAATTGGTTTCCCTACAGCACCTTTCATCCATGCCTGAGGGACAAGACGTCCTTGTTGGTACATACGATCTACCTCATCAGCAAATTTCCTGTCTTTAATAAAACCATCGATTTGGAAGTCGATAAGATGACCAACAGGATAGTTTGAAAGATAAAGTGGGTTATCGATCATATGTGAATAGATGGCGAGAATAGGTTCATCTTTAGTGCCAAAAACCGGAGCATAGTACTTGTTCCAGACTTCTTTGGCAATACTGATTACTGAAGTTTTCAATTCAGCGGGAGTAGCTTTCGGATTTTCGTACATCCACTTCCATACCTGCATATCTACCAGTGAAACACCCATTATTTCATAGCTTGACCAAAGGGCATCCAATGCGGCATTATATTCCTTATTGGGATCATTATCATTAATACCCAAAAGAGAAAGATCTCTTTTTTGGAAAAGGAAAGCCAGGGCTTCTGTAAATGCAGTGTTTGGCACCCCGGATAACATATAATAATCAATATCGTAAAGGTCAATGGTTTGTTCAACATTATGCCCAAATTCATGAGTGGCAATATTATACCCCTTGTAGTTCATTCCCTGTGGAGAGAGGCGGGTTCTCAACCTAGCTTTATCACCTTTCATATAGGCGCCGGCAGCATGTCCGGAACCTCTTGCCGGGTCCACCTGGATTTTTGATGCAATGTAGTCGGCACGTTCCGGGGCCCAACCCAGTTTCCTAAGCATAACAGGCATGTCCTTTTCAAAGGCTTTGGCATCAGGGTAAAGACCAGTAGTTTTGGCAGTGAGTTCATCTTCATTGATACTGCTTCTGGCTTTAAATCCATCGTACCAGATATCAAAAGGCTGTAGATCCCGACCAAGACGATGGCTGATCAGTCTTCCCACCTCGCTCACCTGTAAGGAGGTAATCAGGGTAATAAAGAGTTGCTCCACATCTTTTTCAGGGATTTCCATACTCAGTTCGAATGCTCTCTGGCTGTAAGTTGGATAGGCCGGGTAGTAAGGATCCACAGCTTTCATGGCTTTAAAGTTGTTTAGCAGCATTTCATACCGTCTGTCGGGTTCCGGAGTAGCTGTTACCTCTTTAGCATCTTTAAACAACTTGTTATCAATAGGATTCCATTTGAATTCCGGGTTATTGATCACATTTTCAGGGATACTCTGATCGATAATTCTTTTCATTACCGCATATACCATCTTTTGTTTTTCAAGTCCATCTGGTTTACCGTAATGAGATTTCAACTCATCTCTTAATCCCCAATGTGAGATCAATTTCATCTCCGAAGGGAAATAGGTTTTGCCGGATGCGTCCACCAGGTTGCCCATCATGATATTGTATTCCGAAATATACAAATCAGATTTGCTCAAGGCTTCTGTAACCTTTTGATTTAGTTCAGCAGGCACTCTGGAAGTGAATACATCTCCCATACGGGCATACGCCCATTGTTTTCTTGTCCAGGACGCTCCTAATTCTGTCTTTTCAGTAAGGGTATAGAAAGGAAAATTTAAAGCTGTAATAAATGCAATTTTATTCTGAAAAAGGTCATCTGTTAAATGGGCTGAAGGAGAAAATGAAGCAAACATTTCATCAATGGGAGTTAAAGCCGGACCATCCATATCAACTGGTAAGCGAAGATCCATTCCCATTTTATTAAAGTTTCCATATAACACTTCAAAAGCATCCTGCAGCTTTAGGAAAAGGGTGTTTAATGCCGCCGTGTCATTTACAAAATGCTGTTCGCAAAATGCTGTAAATTCCTCAGAAGAACCGTCTTCCTTTTGCCAGAGGGATGCAACTTGTTTAACCCCTCTTTCAATCCTGAACTTTGCTGTTTCTCCGCAGGAATCTGTTAGTTGTTTGATTACTTTATCCATGGTTGCCTGTTTGATAAAGGTTACCGATGCCCCGGATTTCCCGGAGGGTTGTTTACAACCTGCTAAAACTAAAGAAAGAAAGCAGGTAAAAAAGGAAAATTTTTCTCATCTCAGTTTGTGTTGAATGTGAGTGGTAGAATGGTGTAAATGTATATAGTTTTTTGAATGGACGACAATCACTGTTTTCAATTTAAAACTGACTATCTGGAAATCGTCAGAATGAATTGTAACTGGAAATTTCTTCAATTGTTTTTCGGATTTTTTTTCGTGTTGGATAACCCTCTTCGGCATATCCAAGGCTGATTACAAGAGAAACCGTTTTATCGGAGGGAATATTTAGTAATTTTCTCAACTGCTTCTCATCATACCATCCCATCATGCAGCTGCCCAATCCTTCCTCTGCTGCCTGCAAACAAAAGTGCTCCGCTGTAATTCCCACATCAATTAACCGCCACTCCTTCTTTTTAAGAATCATGGCAAACCTGTTAAGCAGCCTTGGTTTCGTCATTACCAGAACAACTAATACCGGAGCCTGTAACGCGAATTTGTTGAACTTCACTGAACCGGAAAAAGTCGCTTTTGCTACTTCTGTCCGAAGCGGCTCTTTGTCAACAATAATGAAATGCCAGGGCTGTGAATTACTTGCTGAGGGTGCAAGACGGGCTGATTCAAGACAACGGCCTAGTTTTTCTGCTTCTACAGGCCTGTTAGAATACTTCCTGACACTTTGCCTTTGGGCAACCAGGCAAGAAAAGACATTGAATTGTTTTTTTGAGTAACTTTATAATGAAATAGCTTCTTGCACGCTATGATACCATCAAAAATACAACTTTTAGCCTCAGTCATACTAATGAGCTTCCAGGCAAGTTGCTGTTTAAGAAATAATCCAGCAGAATTTATGAATCCACCTGACTCCATCCTGATTGATAGAAAGCCTGCAGTAGCCGGCCAGTTTTATCCTTCAGAGGCTAAAAAACTGGAATTAATGGTAGCCGGATATTTAAAAAAAATAAACATCCCTTCTGATGCAGTAACAACCCAGGCTATTATTACCCCTCATGCAGGCTTTGTATTTTCCGGCCAGGTTGCTGCAGCCGCATTCAGGCAGATTGATCCCAATAAGGCATATAAAACAGTGTTCCTCATAGGGTGTAGTCATCGGTCCTCCTTTGCCGGGGGCTCTGTTTATACAGAGGGTAATTTCATAACTCCATTAGGCAAAGTGGAGGTAGATCTGGAATTGAGCAGACGTTTGGCTAAAGACAACTCCTTTCTTTCCTTCAATCCTGCTTACCATAATGAAGAACACTGCCTTGAAGTACAATTACCTTTTTTACAACAAACCCTCTTAAAGCCTTTCAGGATTGTTCCTATTTTATTGGGGACCAGAGACAAATTAATTTGTAAGCGAATTGCAGAAACTTTAAAACCTTATTTCAGGGAGGAAAACTTATTTATCATCAGCAGTGATTTCTCACATTATCCTTCCTATTCTGATGCCTGCAAAGTGGATAAAGTGCTGGCTGATGCTATTCAAAGTAATGATCCATCGGGATTTATCCTACGAAGAATCATGCCTGACAAAATCTATTCCCAACCTTGCCACAGGCTGCTGCTCATGGCCGGCTATACTGACATTGCTATACATGACCGAAAATGACACATCCATCGTTTATAAGCAAATTATGTATAGAAACTCGGGAGATTCTGACTATGGTGATCATGAAAGAGTTGTCGGATACCATGCCATCAGCATAAAACGTATGCCTAAAGATACCGGGTTCTCGCTGTCGAAAGAGGAACAACAAATGTTGCTTTCTATCGCACGCAATACCATAAAGAGTATTTGAATAGTGAGAAAATCCTGAAAATTGATACAAGTTCCCTTTTGCCCGGATTAAAACAACTAGCCGGAGCCTTTGTAACTTTAAGGATAAATGGATCGTTGCGAGGTTGTATTGGTCGGTTTGAATTCGACAAACCGCTTTTCCACATCGTTCAGAAATGTCCGTTGCAGCTTCTGTAAGTGATTACCGCTTCTCACCCCTTGAACCTGAAGAGTTAGAAAGCACAGAACTGGAGATTTCCGTTCTCACTCCTTTGAAAAAAATTCACTCAATTAGTGAAATTCAGTTGGGACGAGATGGAATCTATATTAAAAAAGGAAATCACGCAGGCACTTTTTTGCCCTCTGTTGCCACTGATACAAAATGGTCCCTGGAAGAATTCCTTGGTCATTGCTCCAGGGATAAGGCAGGAATTGGCTGGGATGGCTGGAAAGACAGAGATACTGAAATTTTCATTTACCAGGCTTTTAGTTTTGGGGAAGATTAATCCTTCTATCCATAACCTTAAAGCCCCGCAAAATCCTCAATACGTAAAGTTAAATTTTCAAGGATTCAATCAGCAAAATATCATTGTGTTTCAGTATATTTGATTCTGTTTTTCAACTTGTCAATTCAAAATATTCATTTTTTATACTACTGTAATTCGCTGATTTATAATTTGTTTCTTTTCTATACCTGTTCAATTATTAAACTTTTCATCCGATGAAGCTAATCTCTTATGTTTCAGATTTTTTCTCATTACTCTATCCAAGGTTATGCCTTGCTTGTGGAAACTCCCTTTTTAAGCACGAACAGGTACTCTGCACTCAATGCCTTTTTGATCTTCCAAAGACAAATTACCATAAAGTCCCCGACAATCCATTGGACAAGATTTTCTGGGGCAGAGTACCTGTTTTCAGAACCGCAGCATTATATTTCTTTGTGAAAGGTGGAAAGGTTCAGCATTTGGTTCACCAACTTAAATAAAGGAATGAAGAAGCCGGAATTTATCCGGAAAACTCCTTGGCAAAGAATTAATGCTGGAACAGGATTTTAAAAACATCGATGCGATAATTCCTGTACCACTTCACTGGAAAAAGCTTAAAAAGGGGATATAATCAAAGCGAACAATTTGCCATTGGACCCTTTTGAGTCCACAGGAATACCAATAGATACAACTTCTTTTATCCGAAGCGTTTGCTACTGAAACACAGACCAGGGAAACCCGTTTTGCCCGTTTTGAAAATGTAAAAGAAATCTTTAAAGTCACAGATGTTTCAAAGCTGAGCAATAATACATCTTGTTTGTTGATGATGTGATTACAACTGGATCCACTCTGGAATCCTGTGCCAATATTCTTCTGACAGTTCCGGGACTTAAAGTTAGCATCGCAGCCATTGCCTATGCTGTCGAATAATTCCCTGAATTTATAAACCCGCTACCACTAATGAGTTCTTTTTCCCGGGTATGATCTGGAAATTCTTATAAATATCCTGCCAGAACAGCTGTGCGGTTAAATTTTTCAAATTCACTCATATCAAATACTTCACATGAACAATATAACGACCAATAATAGCTTTTTGCCTCCTGTTATCAATTCCATCCCAGGTCCAGCTTCCTTGTGAGCCACAAAGTTCATTGATAACCAGGTTCCTCACCAGAACTCCGCTGGCATCATAAATGTTAACAGTAGCATTATTTCCGGGAGACTCAAATGAATATGCAATTATGAGGTTGTCATCGCGACCATCATTATCAGGAGAGAAAATATTGGGCTCAAGAACGATAACATCCTTTATTCTGGCAATTTCCCATATTGGGAATTCTGCAAAGCCGGAGTTGCAAACCCAGCACTTTAGCTGCCGAATGTCAGTTAAGTGTTATCGGATCCGGTCGTTAGGGCGCACCTTTCCAATGAAACGCCTCTCATTATCAAACGCTTAGGAGCGGGTAGTGCATCTCTTCTGAATAGCACACCAATGATATGAATTTCACCTCTGTTTCCCTTAGCAGGGAAATTGCCCCCTCATCAGTCCCTAGCGGGGGAGTGATTCCTTCCTGGATAAGCCCGGCCGGGTTCCTGGAGGAGTGACATCGCTGAAGAGAGTTGACGTATCCGTTGTAATGTTCAATTATATTCCCTGGGAAAATCAACCTGGATCGTTCGTTTTCCACCTGTAATTCTGACACACCTGATTGAAATTCCCAGACAATGTATCATACTCACCCAGTGTTAGTCTCAGAGGATCCAACACTTTTTAGAAACGGTTAAAAGAAATTTCAATAAAATCACTGCAACCTTCTACAGGATTAAAAAGTATTATTTCATTGATAACAAGAGTCATGGCCTTTTTTTGATGCTTTTTCTTGCAGGTAAGGCAACCCGGGTCACCGTAACCTGAACGAAAAGAAAGCGTTTGTGTTGTGAAATGTTTGTGTCTATCCATGTGAGTGCCGGAACAATCCTCAAAGAATCCCTGAAAGGTGATGGTATAAATTTTCCCTCTGATTACTTCAGGCAGGTTCAACGCTTCCTGTTTGAATTCCGGACTCACAGCTACTGCAGATATTGTTGGATAAACTAGTACCTGATCTATACTATAATTCATGGTTTACGAGAGTGCAGGCTGTCCATGCTTTTCCAAGAAAACCCTGACCCTTGAGACATTAAGGAATCCATGATTCCTACAGCCGAGACTGTCGGATTCTGTAAATCAGGATTAGGCCGGGAAACAGAGATTTAACATCTCCCCAGGCGTCCTCCCCCGGTCATCAGTGGAAGCCATCCAGTTTCTATCTGCACCACAAGGATAAAAGGATCAATTTGTTCCAATGACCACCCCCCTTGTTGCTTAAATCATTCTTATACCAATGATCCTGATAAGAAACTGAATAATCGTTGCATTGTAAGGACTCCTCGCTGCTTAAGCGTTATTTCCAGCCTCCTGTATTTGACAATGGTAAAGGCAAGTGTAAATCCAATAACCGTTTGCACCAAGAAACAATTCATCAGTATAAAGTCGTCGCATGAGAAGAATAAATCTTTTGGAGATATTGTTTTCAAGACAGTCCTTAATGGTACTTCCAATGTAATACTGATACTCAGCCGGTCAGTTACAATTGTCAAAATCCGAATTGTTAAACAGTTCAATATACTCATAGGCCAGCAATCCCAGCGCCAGAGGATCCAGTCGGCCATAAAGATTTCTGCTTCAATCAGCGAAATCAAATCG
>JADJGZ010000004.1 GCA_016707785.1 Bacteroidales bacterium
AAATTGTCGTTCTTCTTTTTTTCTTCAATTTTAAAACTTCATCCATTGTTTTCCCGGGAAGAGGTACAAGTGAAAGAAAGTGAATTGCAGAATAAGTGTCGTGCCAATTGCCACCAGCTTCCTTTGTTGCTTGTCTATTTCTGCTTCATCTAAATTAATTTTCTTTTAATCTTCCGCAATGCCCCAATAAACATACATCATTTTCTTTTATTTTCTTCCTTTTCATAAGCATGCAGGCTATCTCTCCTTGTTAAGTTGAAGCAGCAGTTCTGCTTTTTTAATTTTCTCCCTTTGTTAAACATATTTTTTGATAGCTCTTTACTCCGAAGTGTATCAGTGTAACCCAACTCTTTCTAAATTGTCTGATAAGCAAGACATATTTTGAAACCATTATTAACAAATTGTTGAATAAGGTATTTTCTTCTTTTTAATTGAGTAATAAGTCTTTGGGGAAATAAGGAATAGTAATTATCAGCTGAATAATAATTTGCAGTTCCCTGATTTTTCCTGCTTTCATAAATAATGGCTTAAACTTAGAAGCATCATGCTTTACTTTTAAACAGTTTTTCAGCAAATGAAATAATTGCATCTATTTTTTTTATATCAAGCCTCAAATTATTGGATGTATTCAGGCTTTCTATCTTCATATAACATAAATATTCTGCTCAATCGATTCAAAGAGGTCTAGTAAATAATTATTTAAGTTCTTTCCCATTAACATTTCATCTATGATACTTTGTTACAGGCAAGTTATATATCTTAATGGCTTTTTTATCAGGCCAGCCAGAGAACTTTTTGCCCGTTATTCTCTTTGAAACATATCACGATGCATAAACAATAATGCTTCCTGTCTATTAATATAACAAATTCTCCAAAAGAAAGCGCAATGCTGTAATTAATTTAAATTCAAAAAGAAAAATCATAGAAGGAATTCATCTTCGTCAATTGGGCCGCTCTGAGGGGGATGATTCTTCCTGAAAGGATGCCTTTGGCTTGGATTCTTCAGGGAAAAGCATTTTTATACAATCTCTTAATTTGCAATAAGACCACCATCATTTGAAAATCGATTCGATTATGGATTTCATGCCATCCTTAACACGTTTTACGCGGCAGCCAGGGACTCAGGTACATCTTTTTCTCAGCTTGAAAGCAGAAAACCTAACAAAGCAGAATATTTGTTCAGAATCAGCAGTTGCCCCCAAAGTCAGCAGGCGATCTGGCTTATTTTCTCAGCCGTTTGAAGTCCTTGCGTATATTTCTAAACTAATAAATTTTCCATTTTTTATTTCCACAATCTCCTTATAGTTCCTTCTCTGCCGGAAGTCAAGTTTTTCCATTGTTTTTTACAGTTTATATTGTCGGATTCTACAAACCCTTCAATTCTGTGAAGTCCCAATTTTTCAAAACCATACTTAAAATGATAGGCATTGTTTCAGTCATGATTCCTTTGTCTCCAATAATCAGAAGCAGCCAAAACCACTTCCGCTTTTTATGTGCTTTGCTTAAACTATTCAGACCCCCAGCTCCATAAGATGTTGTATTATCCAATGAGCAAACTGCCCACCAAATTCCTGTTTCCTTCTACTCCAAACTGGTAAAAAATTTCATTTGTGCCTTTGTTTCTTCCAATGTTGTATAACTAACTCCATAGTATTTAATAATGTCCGGGTGCGACAGACCTCTGTATACATTTTCCAAGTCACTTCCTGAAAACTGTCGAAGTAAAAGTCTATGTGTTTTTATTATGGGAAAATCCTTTTGCTGTCATAGTCTGGTTCTATTTTCTCAGTTCACAAACAAGGAATTATGCAACTCTATAAAATTATTATGTAACACTCCTTCCTTGCGAGTTCATAAATTGCAACGATCCTTTAAAGGTAAGTGATGCTATATTCAAATTAAACAAATTCGAAACAAATATGTGGTTTTTCCAAATCAGCAGAAGCAGTTTTAAAAGAACTTAATGTTGATCCTGCTTTTGGTCTTTCTGATGATGAAGCTATAACCAGAGTGAAGAAATAGGGTTCAAATAAATTACTGTCAGAAAAAAAAAAAAGCATAATCCTGTTGTTTTTTGCCCAGCTTAAAAACTGGTTAATATATATCCTGCTTGGAGCGGTGGTTATTACCATTTTTATGGGAGAGTATGTTGATGCAGCTATAATTTTATTTGTGATAAGTATTAATGCAATCCTGGGCGTAGTTCAGGGAAGTAAAAGCGGGAAAGCGATTGAAGGACTTAGAAACTTACATTTCAAAACACTTGTTCGCAGAAATGGAGTTGTTCAGGAGATTGATTCTGAAAATATCGTACCTGGTGACATCCTAATCCTTGATGCGGGCAGAATTATTTCCGCAGATATTCGCCTGATCGAATCCATTAATCTGCAGGTTGATGAATCATCATTAACAGGGGAATCTGTTCCATCAGAAAAGACGCCACCCTTTATTCAAACTGACCTTAAACCGCCCGGGAGACCGGTTAACCTAGGTTTCATGTCAACTATAATAACCATAGGAAGAGGATTCGGGGGTAGGGAGGGAACAGGAATGAATACAGAAATTGGTAAAATTGCTTCCATCATAAACACAGAGATTAAGTCGAAAACTCCATTGGAAATCTGTTTGAGATAAACTGGGCAAAACTTAGGTATTATTGCAATAGTCATTTGTGTATTGATTTTCATCATTGCAATGTTGCAGGGAAGGGATTTGTCTGAAATATTCCTGATGTCGATTTCCTGGCTGTGGCCGCCATACCAGAGGACTGGCAGCAATAGTAGCAGTCTATGGCAATAGGGTTACAAACCTTTCAAAAAATGCCATTATTAAACAACTTTCCGCTGTTGAAACACTGGGTTCTTTGAATATTATCTGCTCCGACAAAACAGGTACATTAACTACAAAATAAATGACGGTTACAAGCTGTTTCACCCATCAAGGTCTGCAGTTCAGCTTGGATTGAGGATAATATGATTCAGAAGAGCAAAAACCCGGCTAAAGTCATGATCCTTGCCTGACACGAGCTATGACAATGGGCAGGAACCGGGGACCCCAATGGAAATAGCTCTGCTGGTGATGGGCGATAAACTGGGGATTGACCGTAAATCATTACTCCACAGCAACAAGCGTATCGATGAATCGGCTTTTGATTCTGACCGAAAGTTAATGTCTACACTGGTTGAAGAAAACGGGAAGTTTTATGTCTATACAAAAGGAGCTCCGGGAAACTTAATAGAAATCTGCACCCAGGTATTAGAGGATGGAAAAACGAGTCCTTTAACCGAAGCTCATAAAAAGAGGTACCTGGATGCTGCCATTATTATGTCTGATCAGGCTTTGCGCACGCTTGGGGCAGCCTATACAGGTAAATGAAAAATTGACCCACACAGAGATGGAAAAGACCTGATACTAGTCGGCCTGGTGGGTATGATAGATCCACCAAGGGCTGAAGCGAAGGACCTGATTCTAAAAGCAAAATGGCCGGGTAAAAACGTCTCATGATTACCGGTGACCATAAGAATACGGCATTCGCTATTGCCTTTCAGCTGGGAATTGCAGAAAAGATAGAACAAACATTAACGGACAGGAAATTGACGGGTTTACTGAACTTGAATTCTCTGAAAAGATTGATAATTATAATGTTTTGCACGTGTGTCCCCCGAACATAAAGTAAAATTGTACGGGCACTGGAAATCTCAGGGCAATATAGTTTCCATGACGGGTGACGGGGTCAACGATGCCCCGTCGTTAAACACTGCCGATATTGGAGTAGCGATGGGAATTACAGGGACTGATGTTGCCAAAGGTGCTTCAGATATGATTCTTACCGATGATAATTTTTCAACCATTGTTTCGGCTATTGAGCAGGGTAGAAATATTTACAATAACATAAAAAAGTCCGTTATTTTCCTGATTACCTGTAACCTGGGGGAAGTGATAACCATCTTCGTCGCACTTATTATTGGCTGGAAAGCTCCATTAATTGCAACACAACTACTTTGGATAAACCTGATCACTGACTCCCTCCCTGCAATAGCACTTGGAATGGATCCGGGAAACACCGATGTAATGAAAGAAAAGCCACGGCCTGCCAAAGAAAGTTTCTTTGCCAATGGTGCCGGTATGCATGTTTTGCTTGGGGGAGTTTTGATAGGTTCATTAACGATCACCGCTTACTTTTTTGGATATTATGAGCATGGCTACACTCCGTTTGATAAGCAGGTACCGCAAAAAACAATAGAATATGCCCGTACAATGGCTTTTATGGTATTGGTGGTATGTCAGCTGGTTTATTCGCTAGCACTGAGAAATGAACGAAAATCCATTTTCAGCATCGGAATTTTTTCAAATAAATTTCTTGTGGGAGCCATTCTGTCAGGTTTAGCCCTTCAATTCCTTGTGGTTAAAATTCCAGCCATAAAAAGTGCATTTCATTTGCAGATGCCTGATCTCAGAGCGTGGGGGATTATTCTTGCACTTGGAATTACTCCATTGATATTAAATGAACTTATTAAATTAATTATCAGAGTTTCGAAAAAAACATGGTGAAAACAATCTGCAAGAATCTTGCTTTGCAAATTCATTGCGATTGAGTATAGTTACGCAAAAACGGGATAAATCAATATACGGGTGTGCTGGCTAATCAGGCAGCAGCAATGTTATGGTTTTCACAACATCACTTTCGTGATTTCAACCCCTGCCTGGGTTTCAGTTCGCAACAGGTAGGCACCTTTTGGTAAAAATGAAATATCAACCTGAATCTTTTCATTTGGACTAAATTCCTTTTCCCAGAATAACTGTCCGTTGATGCCTGAAATAGCAACTTTTACACCTGAAGATACCTGATCATTGAATTCGATATTGATAATTTCTGTGGCAGGATTAGGGTACACAGTGATGTTTCCTTTTGACAATTCACTTTCTGGCATCCCCAAAGCACCGGCATTGGTGGTTTTCAGGATTAAACCATTATCACCAGCAATAAAACCAATACTTTCGTCATAAAAATACACATCCCATAAATTAAGGCTGGTTCCGCTCACCGAAATCGTCCAGTGCAAACCGGCATCAGCTGTCATCAGGATAGTACCATCTTTGCCTGTTATATAGCCGTTGTTTTCAGAAGTGAATACAACAGAATATAAATCCTTAATAGTCACTGAGGGTAAAAACAGTCCAGTTTTCCCCGGCATCAGTGGTTTTCATTATACAGCCTACTGCACCTACTATGTACCCTGTGTTTGGGTTAGTAAAAAACACATCTGAAGGATGTTGCCATGATGGAGATGAAACAATCCAGTTTAGCCCCCCATCAACTGTTTTTAACACTTTTCCAGATCCTCCGACAGCATATCCTGTGTTTGCATCTGTGAAGAAGCAGGATTGCAGGTCATCATTAACCGGACTTAGCATCATATTCCAGGTTTCACCGCCATCAGTAGTTTTACGCGAATGACCTTTGGTAACATTGTCAGGACTGCTTCCTACGTGCATACAACCAACACTGGCATTAACAAAGAATAAATCATTAATCCAGTTTCCTGTTGAATGAAATTTGGATATCCAGGTGGCTCCTCCATCAGTAGTTTTCAGGATTCTTCCGCCATCCATACTGGCAGTTGAAACCATTCCGGTACTTGCATCCATAAAATAAAGGGAAGTAAGGTCCATCTCCGTACCACTTTCAAGGGCTATCCAGTTGGTGCCCCCATCATCCGTCTTAAAAAGAACCCCACCACTTCCTGCTAAATACCCCGTTTCTGGCTGAGGAAAACAAACCGAGAAAAGCTTTTTATCGGTAGGTGCCGGTGAAAGTATGGTCCACTGGGCAAACGTTACAGATGAAAACAATAACAGGATCCCAAGAATATTGAATGCTTTCATAGGTATATTTTTTAGGTTATTGCAAAATATTGTCAGTTACAAAGTTATACCAATGTCAGAACCAAATCTACTACCCGGTTGGGTAGTATTTTTCATAAGTTTGTCAAGTACTTAGCAAAAGAATCATAATTATGAGCCTGGTAAGTGATTTCTTTAAACCTGTCCCTTCCATCGAAGGCATCAGTGAGGCTGATTATGAATCACTCAGGCACTATATTAATACCCTGGAAGCCATAGCCCGCCTGGTTGACCTGAGTTATTACATAATAGACTATAAGAAGCGTGAATTTATTTATGTTTCAGGACACCCCCTGTTTCTTTCAGGCTATCAGGCTGAAGAAGTCCGGCAAATGGGATATGATTTCTTCGGAAAAGCAGTTCCTCCGGATGATTTGAATATGCTGCTTGGAAATCAATGAAAAGGGATTTGAGTTTTACTATAACTTGCCCTCAATCAGGCGTCCGAAGGGATATATCTCCTATGATTTCAGGCTGAAACACAAAAGTGGCAGCACCATCCTTATTAATCATAAGCTCACCCCTGTAATTCTGAATGAAGAGGGTGACCTGTGGATTTCGCTATGCCTTGTCACACTCTCCACTGCACGAAAAACCGGTAATATGAATATTTTCATGCAGGATGAGGGGGTAAAATATCATTATAGTTTCAGGACGAAGAAATTCCAGGCTGCAAAAAACCAATCCCTTACTGCGACAGAGAAACAGGTTATTCAGCTTCTTTCGATGGGGAATTCAAGTCGTCAGATTGCAGCGCAATTATCAGTGAGTGAAAACACCATCAAGTTTCACAAGAAAAATGTCTTCCGGAAACTTGGGTCAAAACAGTAATGAAGCTGTTTACTCTCTACCATTCAGAAGTGATTTTCGAATCCCTGATGGAATAATATTACCATAAAAAGACTCAACTGACAACACCAGCAATCAAGTCATTCGTGCTAATTCGTGCATTCGTGGCATTAAAACTCCCTCAGGATCATGTTCATGGCCTTTCTTTTCAGCTTTCTGAGTATAATAGGGATAAATATCAGCGAATGGAGTTTCGAATAATTTTGAGTGATCCATGATGCAATTTTTTCAATAATAAAAATAAACTTAGAGACGCCTGGGTCGGGCGTCTCCACGGGTAAACCGGGTTAAATCAAATCAATAACCCTATTGACATTAATGTTTAAACCTGCCGTCCAGACCCAATTCCGAACACGGAGTTCATCGGTTCTGACCGGGTTTAAGAAATCCATATTCATTGATATATCCAGGCTTATCAGCTTGTAGATTTCAACACCTGCACCAAGCAGGTAGCTCATCGAGAATTTTTTGTATTTTGAATAATCCGGAAACTGGCTCAAGGTATACAGATCAGGGAATTCCTCCATATCTTTTGCTAACAGGTAACTTGCCTGCAGGCCTACCATAAAATAAGGGTTAATAAGTTTTTTGTTCAGGTGAACTTTCCCAAGTAAATCAAGATTCAGATAATCAAAAGTGTTCTTCACTTTCTTATCATTTATTTCATTATTGCCCAGGCCCACCTGCACAGGATCTACAAATCCTTTCCTGCTGTAACCGAGCCGGATCAATGAATTCAGGCTTTTTGCATGTTCGAGTTCAACAAAGGAAGCAACTCCAAATGTGTTGATAGAATTCCATTGGGAAGTGCCATCAGCAGGCTTTTCGGGATTTTTAACCAACTGCGTGGCATTGTTAAATTGTGGGCTCACGCCATAGTTGACGATCTGACTACTTACACTGATTGAAATAAAAAGAAGAGGCAAAGCAAAGATGAATGATTTTCTCATGACAGAAAAGATTTAGGATTGAAAATAAAAGATGAATTAAAAATGGTTAGAGTAGAAATACCTATAGTGATGAATTTGACGATAAACGTAAAATATAAAGGAATATTATTAAGTGGAACTTTAATTCAGGAATAAAATACTAATCAGTCAGTATAATCTGGTTAAGTCTATTCGATATCTGTATAAGTACAATAAATGCAACCCTCATGCGGGGTTAACAAATTATAAATCAGGAAAACCTGCCGTGTGCACATTTGCAAATTATTGTGAATCCCTGTCATTTACCTTTAGCAAAAAAGCATCAAATACGACCTGAATTTCACCTTTAAAATTCTGATCATTCAAATGAGTCTTCATAAAGGCAGAACTATCTTCTTTCTTGTCGTCGGCAAAACCAAAGTAATCGGAAAAGCCTGACAAAAATCACATTTTTCCTTTAGTATATTTTCTACTTCTTTGAATACCAAACCATGACCAAACTTTTCATATTTCTTGTCATCAGAGCTACCACAGCAAGAAACGAAAATTAATTTATTGAGTTTACTATGATTCCTTTTGATAAAACTGCGTAGAGGAGGTATAAGTTTACCCATCCATATTGGCCCACACAAGATAACTCTATCAAAATCTTTCAAGTTGTTCTTCAGTGGCCAAATCCCTAAGTGAATATTCATTAAAAAAAATAGAAAAATATTGAGTCGTGGCTTGATTTCTTCTATCTGGCAGGATAATTCTTTTGAAATTTTTCTGGCTAAGTATTTATTGCTGCCTTTGTTCGAATAATAAACTACAATTGTTTTCATCTGTTAAATATTAATTTTAAGTGTAATTTAATTTTTAAAGTAGATAAGAAAAGTCACCTTGCTAATATAGCCATTTGCATTGATAGGTAAACCTTTCTTTGAAAAATCATCATTGCAAAAGCTATCCCAACGGTGTCAGGCTTTCGGGTATAATTATGTAAATTTAACATTATGGTATTTCTATATCAGTGAACAGTAGTCAATATCATTTGTTTAATATATTATAAGATTAATTAAACAATATCTTTACTAACAGATTAAACCAATGAAAAATATAAATGCAATAGGACTCGACACTGTTAAAGCTAAACAACTAGCAGAAAAACTAGATGAACTTTTGGCAAATTACTCCATATTTTATCAGAACACCAGGGGGTATCACTGGAACATCAAAGGTGAGAAGTTTTTTGAGCTTCATTTAAAGTTTGAAGAACTCTACAACGACTTATTCCTGAAAATAGATGAAGTTGCCGAAAGAATTTTGACTTTAGGTCATTCGCCTTCACACAACTATTCTAAGTACAGGGAGGCTTCCAAAATAGCCGAGAGCGATCAGGTGAGCGATGGAATCAAAGCTGTTGGTGAAATACTAAATGCTTTTCAAACAATAATAATTCTGCAGCGCGAATTACTGCTATTATCAGCGGATGCTAATGACGAAGGGACAAATGCCCTTATGAGTGACTATATCCGCCAACAGGAAAAATTAGTGTGGATGTATTCCTCATTTTTAAATTAAAATTCCGGGGTTGTCGACACTCAAAGATTAACGGATGAAAATTCTACTAACAGGAGTTACAGGATATATTGCGCAACGTCTTTTGCCGGTATTGTTGCAAAACGGTCACCATGTTGTATGTTGTGTCCGTGATCAAAAGCGTTTCAATTCAAAAACATACGCCTCTGAAAAATTAAGCGTAATTGAAGCTGATTTTCTGAAGAAAGAAAGTCTTAATTCTATACCTGGGGATATTGATGTGGCTTTTTATCTCATTCATTCCATGTCGACTCAAACAGGTGATTTTGAATCTATGGAGCAGGTATGTGCCAGAAATTTCCGGGAACGAATACAAAATACCAATGCCCGGCAAGTAATTTATTTAAGTGGTATTGTAAATGAATCGGAACTGTCGAAACATTTGTCGTCGCGAAAAAATGTGGAAAGTATCCTGGCGGATTCAAGCTTTGCCCTTACCACCTTGAAGGCTGGCATTATTGTAGGATCAGGCAGTGCCTCCTTCGAAATTATCCGCGATTTGGTTGAGAAACTCCCGGTAATGATAACACCACGATGGCTTGAAACAAAATGCCAGCCTATCGCAATCCGTAATGTTATAGAATTTTTAGTGGGTGTTACCGGCAACACAGAAACCTATAATAAAAGCTACGATATAGGCGGGCCCGATATACTGAGTTACAAGCAAATGCTACTGCAATTTGCAGCGATCAGAGGTCTGAAAAGAAGAATAATCATCGTACCTGTTATGACGCCGAAAATCTCCTCGTATTGGTTATATTTCGTAACAGCAACATCATTTTCTTTAGCTAAGAATCTTGTTAATAGTATGAAAGTTGAAGTGATATGCTCTCCGAATAATTTAGCATCAAAGCTTGGAATTTCACTGATAGATTATAATACTTCAATTAAACTGGCTTTCGATAAAATTGAGCAAAACCAAGTATTGTCGAGTTGGAAAGATGCACAAACCAGTAATCTTCTGAAAAAAGGTATTTCACAGTATATTGAAATTCCAGTAAATGGCTGTTTTATAGATGTGCGTAAAAGTAAAGTTAATAACAGTCAGACATCTGTGAATAAAATCTGGTCGATAGGGGGTAAAACAGGCTGGTATTATGGGAATTGGCTATGGGAATCAAGAGGTTTTGTAGACAAGCTGTTAGGTGGAGTTGGAATGCGAAGAGGCCGTAAAAGTTATACAGAACTGGCAGCGGGCGATGCTTTGGATTATTGGAGGGTGCTCTATGCCGATCGTGAAGAAAAAAGGCTCTTGCTTTACGCTGAAATGAAGTTGCCGGGTGAAGCATGGCTTGAGTTTAAAATAGATGAAAAGGATTTATTGACACAAACAGCTACTTTCAGACCTTTAGGACTGGCTGGCAGGCTATATTGGTATTCATTATTACCTTTTCATGGTTTGATTTTCAGCGGTATGTTAAAAAAAATAGCAAACGGATAACTTCAAAAACAAAAAAGTAAGTTTCACAAAAAAAATAATTGACTTCATTATGAACCAAATTCTTCCCCTTCGGTCATTAGGCAAATCAGAATTGATGATAACTCCGGTTGGTCTGGGCTGCTGGCAATTTAGCAAGCAAAATAATATGGCCGGAAAATTCTGGCCCAACATGGAAGATGATCTTATCACGCAAATGGTAAAAATCTCCCTGGAAGGTGGTATCAATTGGTTTGATACTGCCGAGTTATATGGAAATGGTGCTTCAGAGCGAGCCTTGGCAGCATCTCTCAAAGCTACTGGCAGAAAACCTGGTGAAATTATAATAGCCACTAAATGGTGGCCGATGTTCCGATTTGCATCTAATATCCTCAAAACAATTGATCAGCGAATTGAAGCCCTGGCACCTTACCCCATTGATTTGTACCAGGTTCATCAGCCCTGGGGGTTCTCAAACACAAAAGCTGAAATGGAAGCCATGGCAAGGCTGGTTAAAGAACACAAAATACGGTATGTAGGGGTAAGTAATTTCTCGGCTGCTCAAATGAGAAATGCATGGGAAGTTCTTCAAAAACACAACATTCATCTGGTTTCCAATCAAGTAAGGTACAATCTGCTTGACCGCAAAATTGAATCTAATGGTATTCTGCAAACTGCAAAAGAACTTGGAATTACCATCATCGCTTATTCACCGTTAGCGCAGGGGTTGGTTACCGGGAAGTTTCACGATAATCCGGAACTGTTAAAAAATATCGGCATGCGTAAACATTCTTCACAATTCAAACCCAACGGACTGGAAAAGAGCAGGCCTGTTATAAAATCTGTTCAGGAACTCGCCATTAAATACGATGTTACTCCATCGCAAATCGCACTCAACTGGCTGATTAATTCTCATGGTGACACTGTTGTGGCTATTCCCGGCGCTACCAAAGAAGCGCACGCTAAAGAAAACGTTGGGACAATGAGGTTTAAATTAACAGCTGAAGACCTATCCATACTTGACAAAAAGAGCACTCTGTTCAGATAAAGCATGAAAAGCACAATATCACCAGCAATCGGAGCATATTTGTGATCCTTCAATTAACGGACAGTTTCTTATCACGGAAAGACTCATTCCAGGTTGTTTCTATCAGTGACGAATTTCGAACCTGCTTATAATGAGTCTATTCACCACATATTTAACTTTACAAAAAGACCATTCAATGAACGAACTAAAAATTGGCAGCACTATTCCATCATTTACATTGCCTGATCAAAACGGAAGTCTATTCGATATTAATTCTGTGATCGGCAAAAAGAACGTGGTGATTTATTTTTATCCCAAAGATGACAGTCCTGGCTGTACAGCACAAGCCTGCTCCTTCCGTGATCAGTTTGAGGTATTTAAGGAAGCAGATGCAGTAATTATTGGCATTAGCGGACAATCTGTCGAAAGCCATAAAGAATTTGCCATCAAACACAGGCTTACCTTTACCCTGCTGAGCGACAAAGGCAATAAAATTCGTAAACAATTTGGCGTACCTACCAATTTATTAGGATTGCTTCCGGGCCGTGTAACCTATGTGGCAGATAAAACGGGCAAAGTAATTTATATCTTCAATTCGCAAATGCAGGCAAGCAGGCATGTGGATGAAGCGCTAAGGATACTCAAACAAACTAAATAGACTGAATCTTTATGAAAATGCGATGCACTTTTCTTTTATATTCAGTAATCCCTGGGCCGACCAGCTCGATTTTTCCGTAAATGAATTAGCAACGGTATAAGCAGATCTTGATTGTAGTATTGGCAATGATCTTGCTAAAATGATTTAGAAGTACACCCTGAAAGAAGCCGATGACGTGAAGCGATCTAATTGCAAAGTCATTAATGCCACTTATAGATGAGCAAAATTATGAATCATTTCCAGAAATACTTTTGTATCAAAGCCTGTAGTTCATCTTTGTGGATAGGCTTGGCAATATAATCGTTGCATCCTGCTTCTATTGATTTCTCCCTGTCGCCGGTTAAACCATGAGCGGTTTGTGCAATTATAATAACCTCTTTGTTAGATTCCCTGATTTGCCTTGTGGCTTCGTATCCACCCATTTCGGGCAAACGAATGTCCATCAGTATCAGGTCAATGTCCGGATTGGAAAGGCACATTTCAACTGCTTCAACACCTGTTCCCGCCTTTAAAATTTCTTTGCTGAACATATTGACTGTTTCGTCCAGCAACATTCCTGAAACCTCATCATCTTCTACAATCAGAATTTTTAGTTTCCTGAAATCATTGGTTTTCCCTGAAGACTCAGGTTGTTGTTTATTGGTTTCTTTAACTGCATTGGTTTTATAAGGCAAGGTGAAATAAAACGATGAGCCTATTCCCTCTTCGCTTACAACCCAAATTTCGCCACCAAGCATTTTGACATAGGCTTTGGAAATTGACAATCCCAGGCCTGCACCCTGGTATGCCATTTTCCAGCAATATCAGCCTGAATAAAACGCTCAAAGATTGCTTCCTGCCTGTCGATGGGTATTCCGATCCCTGAATCCTTAACATAAAATTCCAGGAATTCTTCTTTTAACTGATACCCAAATTCAATGGCTCCTTTGTGACTGAATTTTATAGCATTTTTAACAAGATTGGTTATAATAGAATAGAACTTCTCATTGTCGGTTTTAATGCACACATGATTATCGGGCAGGGATTTCCCGACAATTAAATGTATTCCTTTCTCGTCGGCCTGTGGTTTGAAGAAGGAATAAATATAGTCGAGTTTCTCATTAATATTCGACTCTTCTATTTCAACTGTTATCAGGCCGGCTTCAATTTTCGAAATATCAATAATATCGTTAATAATATTAAGCATACGAGCCCCACTCTTTTCTATGATCCGGATGTACTCTTTCTGCTGTTCTCCGGTGAGGTTAGGTCTTTTCAACAATTCAGAAAATCCTAAGATTCCGTTCATCGGGGTTCGTATTTCATGGCTCATATTGGCAAGGAATGCAGACTTAAGGCGATCGCTCTCAAGGGCCTTATCTTTTGCTTTAATAAGTTCTTGTTCAGCAATCTTACGTTCTGTAATGTTTTCATGCATAAAAACAAAACGCTCAGGCTTGCCAATACTATTATTTAATGGGAATATCAGTGCACGAATCCAGAGTGGAATATCAGGGGCTTCAGCTATAGCATCATGTGCATTGAAGTATATATCAGGTAAATGAACAAGCTCACCATTTAAAGCCCTTGATACCAGATCCTTCAATTCGCTGCCCTTACTTTTTAAATCCTCAAAAATCGAAAACTCAGGTGGTGGAACAGCACCAAAAAGATTAATAAAGGCAGGATTCCCCTCAGAGTATGCCCTTCTTTATCGACTACTTGAATCGACATTGGGTTATTCTCAATAATATCATTTAATAAGGCCTCTGCATTTTTTTGTTCTGTAATGTTTTCATGCAATAATACTATTTTATTAGGAGTCCCATTACTATCATTTAATGTAAAACCCAGTGCTTTTACCCATTCCGGCGAATCAGGGAATGATGGGTCAACATCATGAACATTATAATATGAATCAGGAAAGTAGACAACTTCTCCTTTTTTAATCCGTTCAAACAATTTACCAAAACCCTGCGCTAATAATTGAGTATCTTTTAATACCGAGTAATCAGATGGAGGCTTTACTCCAAAAAGTTTAGTATGTGCAGAATTTACCTGAATTGGATATCCTTCCATATTCAGAATTTGAATAGACATAGGATTTTTTTCAATAATATCCTTAAATATGGCTTCTGATAGCCTATTCTCAGTAAAATCAGTATGTATACCAAATAGACGAATAACCTTGCCTTCATCGTTTTTTAATGAAGCGGCTTTATTATGAATCCATCGATAAGTTCCATCCTTATGGCGAAATCTGAAATCCAGAATAAAATGCTCAACTGGTTGGTTTAAATATGAATATACTGCATTCTGGCAATATTCCTTTTCATCAGGATGAAGGTGCTCAACCCAGGTATTAAATTCATTTTTCAACTCATAATCCTGGTATCCAATTTGCTTTTTCCATTGCTCAGAATAGAAAACTTCGTTGGTTTCAACATTCCAATCCCATATTCCTTCTTCAGAAGCTTCAATAACAAGAGAATAGCGTTCTTCGCTCTTCTTCAGTTTTTCCTGGGCCCGTTGGCGCTCGATGATCGTACCAATCAGTCGTGCCGAGGCATGAAGCCGATGTTTTGTCAGCTCAATGATGTATGGCGGGCGCGATTCGTACTGCATGGCAAGGGCTTGCAGCTCTGCATAGTCAACTTGATAATTTGATGCCAATTCACGTAGTTTCTCCTCATCATTTGGAGGGTCGCCATAACCAAAATTGATCGCACCAACAATCTCATCACCAACCCTGATTAGCACTGCATAGAGATGGATCCCACCATCACAGTCAATGTCAGCAGGCTGTCCTGTTTCGATAGCTGTCTTAGATGCGCGCGACCAACAGGATTCATGACAGTGCCACCGACCAGAGTTCAGCGCCTCGCGGTTATCGTTGGTGTCACATAGCGCGCGGGATGCAGCATCCATGAAGCGGCACCAGCCAGAGGAGAATATACCCAATGCGTAATCACCGTTTTTTTCATAAACAGCTGTAGAGGTATCGAGCAGGTTAAGATAGTCGCCCACAATGTCGGTTAGCGTCTCTTCACCTACCGAGTCGAGAATAAGCCGGGAGGTGTTAAGCGCAACCAGGTCGCCATAAGGTGGATTATAGGCCAGTGCTTGCTTTTCAGATGGATGGTGAGTGCTGGTCAACAGCCATTCAAGGCGTTTCATTTCCTTTTGAGCTAACCTTGCCTTTGTTATATCCTGTAAAATACAATGTGTTTGCTTAAAATCACCTTTCAAATCATAGCCTATTCTGCCCTCAAAAGCTATAAACAGCACTGAACCCTCTTTATGGATCATTTCAAATTCGCTGTGAATATGACCCTGAGCTTTAAAAACAGGAAACCGCATTCGAAATCCATCCTGATAGGCAGGTGTAAGAAAATCACCAAACCACTTGCCAATTACTTCTTCACGCTGATAACCCAACAAATCGAGCCACTGCTGATTGACTTCAATAAAATAACCATCAATATCAAGAGACTGATAACCCAAAGGTGCTTTGTTAAACAAAAGCTGAAACCGCTCTTCGCTCGCCCGCAGCTCAACTTCGGTATGATTATGGGAAAGCAGCTCAGCTTCAGATGTTGCTTTTAAGGAACTATGCGCGAGCCTCAATTCCTGTAACTCACTGATGAGTTGTTCTTTGGATTTTTGTAAATCATTCATAAACATACTCCTTATTTAACGGTAAGCATTTTTATGTAGGCGACTTCTCAGTCAATGGTTATAGCCGGATCATGCATGGCTGGTTTCCACATCGATCTAAGGGAACCGTATCGTAAAGGCATCGGTTCCGTCAACTGGAGAAGATTCCCTGCATACAGCCTGCCAAGCTATAAACAAAGGCTCTTCCAGTTTACTCACGAATATAATAAATATACTGATCTGAATGGGTCTGCCACCCGACAAAAGACTGAAAGTTACTCCACGCTGCATAACTCATTCGAATCACAGTCACGTATGAGCATAAAAACTGTACTTCAAATTTAATGATTTCCTTAAATTTTAAGTACTTTTAAATAATTCCCATGAGAAGGAAAAATATCTTTTTACCCTTAATTGATACTTAACATATTCGTCACCAAACCTATTCTTCATAAAAGCCTCTTCTCCTTTTATTATCAAATGATAGGTAATTAAACTGTATACTCCTAAAATTAAAATGAGCCAATGGAAGGTAAAAACTAAAGATGCAATTGTAATTAAATCAAAACCCACATACATGGGATTTCTGCTAAATTTATAAATTCCATTAGTTTTTAATGTTGTGTCCTCCGAAGGCAATCCCAGGCGTGTTGATTTCCCTAGGTTTACAAGACTTATCACGGTAAATAATAATCCCGCAAAAAGTAAAATTATTGATGCATAATTATTGTAAAAAAACAATTTTCTCTCTATTATATTGATATCGAATAGCATCAAAAACAAAACAATCCAAGTAATATACCCGGATATTTTTCCTGAATAAAAGAGTATCGGGTTAATCGTTGTTCGTCCTATTAGTTCCATATTATATTTTTCATCGAAAAATACATAAATTTGCCGGGTCTAAAAACATTGGATGTTTAAGTTGAAAATGGATCTGGTAAAGTAAATAACCTTTGGTATTTTGCCCAAGGTTATCCCTTCGTTAAACTCCGGCAATCTCTTGCCCGGGTTATTATCACGTGAATATATAAAAATTATCGAAGCAAGGCCTGGCATGGATTGTATTCCTATGCCCTGTTTTCAACAACATAAATTTAAACATCATGAATAACGAAAATAAATCCATTCACGAATTCGACTTCAATTTAATCTGTGAATATTTTTCAAGTCTCGAACGTCAAGGGCCTGGCAGCCCCGAAGTAACTATCAAAGCATTAAACTTTACCGGTAATCTCACCCGGGAATCCCGTATTGCCGACATTGGCTGCGGAACAGGCGGCCAATCGGTGGTATTGGCACAACATACACCGGGACATATTACAGGTATCGACCTTTTCCCTGCTTTCATTGACCAGTTGAATGTGAATGCCAACAAACTGAATATTCAGGATAGACTAAAAGGCATTGTCGGTTCAATGGACAACCTCCCTTTTCAGCATGAAGAGTTAGACCTTATCTGGTCGGAAGGTGCAATCTATAATATTGGATTTGAGAAGGGGCTGAAAGAGTGGAATCAATTCCTGAAACCGGGCGGTTACATTGCTGTTACAGATGCTTCCTGGTTTACAGAAGAACGGCCTGCTGAAATCAATGCATTCTGGCAGGATGCTTACCCTGAAATTGACACGATCCCCAATAAGGTCGCCCAATTACAAAAAGCCGGGTATATTCCGGTTGCGAGCTTTATCCTGCCGGAAAACTGCTGGACGGAACATTTCTATGTCCCTCAAATGGAGGCACAGAGAATTTTCCTGTCAAAGTATAAAGGCAATCCAACGGCTGAGGAACTTATCGCATCTCAGCAACATGAAGCGCAATTATACGCCAGGTATAAAGCGTATTATGGCTATGTATTCTATATTGGAAAGAAGATCTAAGTAATCATTCAAAACGGACTGTCCTGTTCTCAGGGCAGTCCGCTTTTGTTACAATGTATGAAGGTTGGGTCATGCAAGAATCGGGTCCTGTCCAGAAACCGTAAAAGAAAAGGATTGGGGACAGTTCTGCCTCATTCAATCTGGCTGGTTTATGGAACAAAGCTTCTGGATTCTGTCTGCCAGTATGCTATTCCGGATTCTCCCAGGTATACAACTTTTTCTATTGATGTCCAGTCTATAGTCTGAAATGGGATGTTGCTCATTTTATTCTTTTGTCAACTTCAATCAACTTATTAACGGTTGGATTACTCCTATCTAATTGTTGCATTGTGTTTCACCTTAAAATTAACTGAATTTGCTATAAAACAAAGTTCATTAGCTTTTTGATGTAACTCATCAATTTTGCCAGCCAGATCAATATTCTCAATAGTGACTACCGGATTAAGAATTACTTCTTTAAATCTCCCTCCACCGTTTTCAGTTTCACTCAATATTCCAACTGGATTATCAATATAATCAGTAATAACAATTCCACTTTCAGCGCACAAGTGCAGAAACCAAAGCATATGACAACCCGAAAGCGAGGCTAATAATAATTCTTCAGGATTATATTTTGTCTTATCACCACGAAATACGGGGTCAGAAGAAGCAAAAATACCGACTTTGTTTTCAGCCTGAATGGTATAACTCCTTTCATAAGACCGATAATCAAGAGTTCCACTTCCGGTGTTACCAGTCCATTTAATTGCCAATTGGTATAAATGTTCTTTAATCATCATTTAACTATTTGTTGTACTTTTTAAATGCCCGGTAAGAAAGTGCGCCTGGGTGTTACCCAAAGCTTCATCATGTCATATCTTTTTAGGGTTGCCACATGTTTATTTTTTACAATGATTGATTACTAACTGAGCATTAGTCAATGGCTAAAATTCCGATACAGACAGCTGCAGGCATTTATTTATTCCGGAATCGGTTCTGCCAGCAATTCCTTTCCGGCTAAATCATAATAGGTACAGATCATTTTATCCAGGCTAACCACCCATTTTTCGATACCCGATTTTGCGCAATCGCTGCAGAAGGTCATATAATCCGTCTTTCCCTGCTGGTGAGCAAGTAAGTCAGCTTTGAATTGTTCAATACCAGGTGATGTCTCAATCTTTAAGCTATCATACCTAGCAACCGATGAGGTTTTATATTCATTTGCTCCGAAATAGTCGGTATGGCCATCGGTGACATAAGCTTCATAGTGTGTTACCCCTAATTTTTTTATATCCTGAATATATGCAGGAAAGTCTGCCCCGGATTTCACATTGCTATGGGCCGCTTTGATATCATCTATGGTAAACATATCAGTTATTAATCATTATTATTATGTTCAAAAATACCTTGTTAATAAAGATGCTTATTACCTTATATCAGGCATTCGGGTGATATCCTCAATATGAATAAGAGTTAACTTCCATTCGTCATTTTTTTGTTTACTCCATACAAGGCTATAATTCCCTCTTTCTTTAAGAACAGGTCCTCCCGGGGGAGTCAGGTCAAGACTGTAGGTTCCGCCATTATAGGCTATTGATTCATTGGTTTCTTTGATTAAAGAATTTGTTTTTATGTTACTAAGAACCTTAACTCCGCCACTAACCCAATTTTGCGCAATTGCAGAAGTACCCGAGTGAATTAATGAATCATTCATTACTATTGCATTGTCGGCAATAGTGTTCATTATTGCGGCAGAATCATGGTTGTTCCAGCCAGCAAGGAATTCCATCATCAATGAATCAATATTGACTGATTGGGATTGTTGCATCTTTTCGCCAGAATTTTCAGGTCCCTGATTGCACCCAAAAATTACACAACATAAAGAAATCATAACCAGGTTTTTCATAGTGATTGTTTTTAAAATCATGTAATTTATAGCTCAGTAAATATCCAACAATTCCAATCCAATAATGTTTTAGTAATAGGTTCAATTTGCAAATCGGAATTTTTACTAATAATTGGATAAAATCACTATGATCTTACTGCCTTTGAACTTTAACAATTATTGGTTCAATAATGAAATCCGGGGGATCAAAAAAAGCATAGGATTGACTGTAGCGATAGGTGCTGCGGTGGCGGCTGCCAGACTCTTTGTAGCGTGTTAAGAGTTCTGGCAGATATTTAAAATTACGGCTTTTTAGTTTTATAAACGGCAATCGCTAATCCGGTCTAAATTTCTGGGACTTAAATTCAAATTATTTTAGAATTTAAACCCGATATACAGATTAGGTTCAAAAAGAAAGTAGTTATTCCACTTACTTTCTTTTTCTTTAAAGGCTTCAGGTGTATTGGTGTCAATCGGCCAGTACTGGCAATGAACCTGAGGTTCTATATAGACCCTGTTCCTGAAAAAGGAAACATGATACCCCAGATGATAAGAAGTATATAACTTGAAGCCGTTTCCAATCTTCTTATCATTGATGTCAGTGTATGTTTTCAATTGGGGTAAAACTTCTACAGTGGCAAATAAGCCTTTCCACAGCATACGCTGATAAGTAAGTCCTATTCCACTTTCCCTGAGTCTGCCGGGGTAGAAATTACCCTCATTGAACTTAAGCTGCTCCTGCATAGGCATCCCCATCGGGGCAAACATTTTCCAGGTAGCTACCTTGATTCCAATTCTGTCTTTTGGAGTCAGTTTATACCCAAAGTGAAATTCGTAATGATGCGTGTTTGTTTTTTCTTCTTCAAAATTTAAAAATGAATAGTGAGTAGTACTGAGGGAAAATTTACGTTCTGTGGATGTTCCCAAATTTTGGTTCGTTTGGGTTTGTCCGGACATACTCATCATTGATAAGACAAATAATATTGCCAGCGTGATTCTTTTTGTTGTTGTTTTCATTTTACAGTAAATAAAGTTGAACAATAATTTCAACCAAAATTACAGTGACTTTACAGGCTCATTCGTTGACTTAAGTTAAGAAATGCAGCTGAAATTTATTTCAGGATTCTTTTACGAATCCGGCTTAAAGATTCGGGCTTAATTCCCAGGTAACTGGCTATTTGATGCTGGGGTGCCCTTTGGATTAAATCAGGTCTGTTTTTCAACAAGGCCAGGTATCTTTCCTCAGGCGAAGCCATTTTAAATTCGGCCAGTGTATCCTGGTATTTTGCCATGATAACTTCACCTAAAGCACGATTTAATGATTCTATCTGGGGAAATTTCTGATACATTTCAGCTTCCAGTTCAGGAGTACCTACGCCGACAATAGTATCCTCCATACACTCAATATAATACTCTGAAGAAATCTGTTTTCCATACGCTGAGGGGATTACAGCCTCTTCTTCTGTAAAGAATTCAGTTGTTTTTTCTTCTCCATCCTTATTGTAGAAGCTTCTGATGCAGCCTTTGATGATAAAATAGCATTCATTTGAAATTTTCCCTTCTTCCAGCAGAAGGGTTCCTTTCGGATAGACCCTTACAAAATCAATTTTACTGAGTTCATTCTCCAATTCTTTTGTAATTGGAATATATTTTGAAAGGTAGTTTTTTATTTCATTTTCCATTACTTTATTATTTCAGGTTCTATGATAATGAAATAGATCGTTGCCAGGCTTGTATTCAACCGGCTTCCCGGGAAGCACAGATCACGAATTTAGTAATTGTTTTCAAGAGAAGCACGAGCGAAAGCCTGGTGGCAGGTAGGTGGCAGTTATGGACAGGCTATTATTCTATTTTTTTGATTTTAATATCTTTGGATTCAAGGTCCTCAAATTGTATTTTCTTATCACTTATTTTTAGTTGAAAAGAATCCCAGGATATCCAATTTATAAAAGTGACATCTGAGAATTCTCCTTCTATATTTAATGCCTTTATTAACTCATCAGTATTAATTAATCTTCTCCAAAGAATTGTTTTATTTCCTCCTTCACTTCCACATGAAGTTTTTTCGATAAGAATATCATTATATATCTCAGAAGTTGTAATAATCAACCGGTAAGCGAATCCTGTTTCATCATCAGAATTCCAACTTGTTTCACCCTCACTTAGAAAGGTAATCCAAGGATAATAGTCTTGGTTTGATTTATCGGTAGTTGATATCTCGTATGTTTGAGCAGATATTCTGCAGCTCAAAATAGTTAATGTTATTACTAACCAGTATCTCATGCT
This sequence comes from Bacteroidales bacterium, assembly GCA_016707785.1. NCBI lineage: Bacteria > Pseudomonadati > Bacteroidota > Bacteroidia > Bacteroidales > Bacteroidales bacterium. The sequence goes on from JADJGZ010000004.1 coordinate 22,032, forward strand.
TGTACTATTTTTTGCTTGCCCATAACGTCAGTTCGTCTAAAAACCTAACCCAAGTTTGGCCTTTAATCCGATTACCTGCTTATACTTCGGCTGATTAGGTTTGTGAATTTTCCTGTATGGAACATGCTCAGTATCACTGAATCTAAAAAGCCTTGCTTCGATCCGAAGGCTTTTTTTTGGGGCAAACTTGTTAAGATTAAGTATAAAATTAAGGAAATCGGTAACAGGAAGGATGAAACTTTTGAAAATTCGGTTCAGGCGGTTTATGGAAGCAAAAGGTTTTTCCTGTTAGTTCTCAACACGCTGCGTTATTGTAAAGGGTTCAATCAACTGTTGGAAAGGAGAAGAAATACGTCATTAAATGGAGAAACCGGATACCCTCAGCCAGGGACCAGAAACATACCTGTGCATGAAGCAGTCAGGCCCGTCAGTCTAAGCTGGCGGGGCCGTTTACTTGACTAGCAGTAAGTTTTATTCATTTTTAATTCGGGTTGAGTGAAGCATTTCCAGTTTCCATCCATTCTCTGTTAAAATTGCCGTTGCGCTTTCTAACCAATGAGCTTTTCTAATGATTTTATTATCAGTTGAGAATGTCGCATAGTTTTGGTATGCAATCCATGCCATTTTGTTTGCGATCTTAATTTCAATAATTTCAATTGTATTCATTCGTTTTGGATTCGGTTTCCGAAGTATGGCATTATCCAAATAATTTTTAATAGAATCGTTATTCCAAACTTCTCCGTTTTCCAAAAGCAGGAAGTCTTTGGTGTAGTATTTATCAATGTTTTTAGAATCTAACTTAGACCATATTTCGTCAAAAGATTCAATTACTAAATTTTTAATATGTGTTTTGTCGGTTTCATTTGAAACCTGACCGAATGATATCGTTGTAAAAAACATCATTAAAATTATGGAGTTAAGTCTTTTCATTTTTTATTATTTTTAAATTACTGCTAAAGTTTGAGGATATGGTTAGTTGCCGATATCAAAGCACTTTCCTGCCAGGTTATACTGAATACTGTTTGGGAATATTCACATGAAGAGAACTGTGTGCCGTTACCCGTCAGTCAGGGTCTTCCTCTATAACTCCAAAAATCCGGACGGCTCGTATAGAATAACTATGAAGTTTATTATTGCAACTCTGTAAGCCAGAGTTAAAGTACTGAGTATATGCACTTAAATAATCACACTCTGAACTACTCCAATAGTTCAGCTTAGTAAAATTGCCCAATCCATTTATTTTCAAATTGGTATACATTAGGCCCAATTCATCCCTGGAAGGTAAAAACCAATCATCAAAACCATTCAAAACCAAGTCATCACAATACTTAGCAGCATAGTAATCATTTCCCAGCCTATCGACAAGGGAGCGGGTATTCGTTTGCCCGGAACCAATACCGGTATTTGTTGTACCATAGTAAATATAACTTTTAGAATACCAGGGGACTCCTGCACCCTGATCGTATTGAGCACAAACAAGTCCAAACTGGTCAGGGTAGGTTCCACGCAAGTAGAAAATAATACCTCCTTCATATGTATCGCCAATAGATAACGATGATGATGAAATTGTTGTAAACGCTCTATCTGGCCCATAACTGATGCCTTCTGAATTTACAGCATAAGCCCGAACATGATACAACTTACCGGGGAGCAAGCCAGTTATATTACTTGTAAAAGCGCTGTCACCAATTCCGTCGGAAGTTTTAAAATTGGCTATAGTTGGATTGGGTTTAGTAAACCAACAAACCCCTCTTGCTGTAATGGCGGCTCCTTCATCACTTACTATATTGCCTCCACTTATTGCAGAAGTTTGAGTTATATCCGAAATCGCTGCTGTAGTTAAAGTTGGTTTCTGGGCAATAGGTGTGGATTGATCTGTTTCACAGCTACTCAAATATGATAACAGGGTAATTATCAGGATGAACTGAAAAGTAAAAATATTATATCGCTTTTTCATGTACTTGTTTATTACTATCGGAAGAAAGGTTACTGATGGGCGCAGGTCTTATAGAATGGACACATGTCTTTATGAAAATTTTCCTGTTCTAAGAGCCTGTTTAAATTTCCGAAAATGCAGTAGAGGTTGAATTCTTTTTGAAGCAGGATTATTAAAGAGTCTCTAAATTCGGCTAAATTTTTTCAATTTCAAGCCCTCGGTGTATCGTTTCAGGATTCCATCATTCTTTTACATAATTGCTATGTGTTTTGTACCTGTTTTTAGTACACATGTCAGCATTGGCGGTAGCGTTCCCGGGCTAGGCGAGGTGGGTTTTGTGGTGGGCTAAGTTCGGCTGGAAAACCCACCTTGCTTAGCCGCTGTTGTAAACAGTTGCTATTCTTGCTTCACTAATACCACGTTACATGAGGTATTGTGTTCTTTTATTACTATTCCGTTTTCTTTTATTGAATAAGTAAGTACAGTTTTCTCTTCATAATAAACCTTCTGTAATTTGAATTCGTATAGGATTGAGTTAACTCCTTGTATGAATTCTATTCTCATGGTACTATCTTTTACTTCTTCTATTATTCTATAATTCTTATATTTTTTAAAAAGATTTTCCTGGTTTTTTCTTTTAAATCCACCAAATCCATATCCTACAATTACTCTATCTTTTGATATAATTAAAGTCTCCAAATTCTTTGAATTACTCTCGTAAATATTTGAGTAGACTCCTTGAAGCCAATTTGGGAAAGTAAGCGATTGTCCAAAGGAAAATGAACATAAGGATAACCCTAAAAAAGTTAGCAATAATATTGGTAAAGCTTTCATTTATCGAAATTTCTGCAATTGTTTACAAACATATATATACCCGAAACTCCCCCTCCCCAATTTCATCTTACATTCTCATATCTCGATATATCCGCATTTCATATAAACACCCTATCTTGCCTTATATACTAAGCTTATTGCTTATTGCACATTATTTATTGCTTAAAACTTCAATACCGGGGAGGAATAAATTTACACCCCTTGTTGACTTATAATTAAAACAATCGGGTTAACTCCTTACTAACACCCTTTAAAAATACCTATTAAAGTCATTCATCATCTTCAAATCCTTACTTTTTCTTCGATGCTTTCGCCCTCGGATTAAAATCAAGGCATAGCCGGATCCAATCATTAAAATCCTGCTGCGTGCGCATTCCGGAATCATCCACCAGCACATAGCCCCTCATCGGGCGTTTGGTAAAGTCCATGGTGCGGCAGCCTTGTTTTTCCACCAGTTCATCATGAATCTCAGGGTCGATGCGGCACATCATATCATCCCTGATAACACCTATACACATCTTTTCATTCACCATAAAAACCAGTCCGCCCATCATCTGCTTTTCTTCAATAACGGGTAAATCCTGTAAGGCTTCACGGATGCGGTCAGCTAATTTCTCATTATAGGCCATTTTCGAAGGTGTTAGGGTGTTCTGTTGTTAACGGCTGATGCTAAGGCAAGTGCGGGATTAAACTTGTTGCTCAATTGCCTGCCAGCACACCGGTCCCGATTTTTCGGGAAATGTATATAAAGATTTCAAATGTATCAACTGCCACAAAAACCTGCATATGATATTGCGTTTGTTGTGCATAGTGCATTTTTCGTCTATGGTTTATAAGGAATTTCTTTAGTGCTTCCTTCATTAATTTTTTCAATTAACTCAAATTGTTTATCAGTCAATAGGAATGTGCTTCTAAAGGTACATTTCCCCCTATATTATAAAATCAATTCGCATTGATTTGCTCTTTTCTGAATTCCTGGTTTATTGCTTTGAAAAATCTGCGAGTACCTATTTCCCAGAAACTGTAATCAGAAAGGTTCTTTTCATCATATAAACTGAACCTTTTATTATTAATCATTACCTCATGTAATTTCTCAAAATTTTCCGTAGTAGAAAATGTTATTTCTAATCCTCTTTTTTTAAGAATTTTGTCAAGTCATTTTTTCAAAAAAATCAAATGAACCTTCAATCTTGCTTTCCTCAGCATCAATATGAACATACCTATTAATCTCTGAGCTAAAAATATATCCGTCCTTAATAAAAGATTGTCTTACAGAATCAATTTTTGAAGAATCTGTGAATATTAAAAAGTCATTTTGTACTAATCCATAAACAAGTGAATCTTGATACAGAGTCTGTGCAATCACATTGCTATCTTGTTTGATATTACAAGAACAAAGAATTACAATCAAAAAAATCAAATATCTCATGGTTGCTGTCTTTTATGCATTAGGCACAACGTCTAAATATCCGCAATTAATCTACTTTATTAACTTAAAAGTTCACCTTCAAGGATACTAATTCATGGACTTTACTTACTCAATTTTATCTTCCTGATTCTACTTTGCTAGATGTTTGCTAGAATAAATCTGCCTACCCTCACAAATGCATCATCTTCACCATCCTTACCTGCCCACCCGACTGGAACCTGAGTAAATACATCCCGGCAGGAAGTCCGGAAACATCCAGCATACAGGAGTGATGGCCTTTGGCATAGGATTTTGAAGGATGGGAATATACCTGATCACCCTGGATTGAAAAGATCTCAATTTGCACTACTCCCGGGCTTGTCAGCTCAAACTGCAGAGTTGCCTGCTCAAGGCAGGGATTGGGCTGCAGGCTCAAACTTATTGGAGCCTCTGCTCCAGGGATCTCATTCAGTAGTTTCGAAACCTTTAAACAGTCAATATAGCACATAATGGAATTCCCGAGTTCGGGAAATCTGTCCTGTTGAAAGATCAGGTACCAGTACTGTGGGTCGGAATAAGGGTTCAGGACGGGGAAAAGACTCTCCCTGTAACCCAAAACAGGATCATCCTGCAGGTCCTGGAAGGGAAGCAGGCTGATGCCATCATAGGAAAAAGCCCTGGCCCAGAGATGCCTGAAATCGTATCCCTGGTAATGATATCCTTCGGTAAGACTGGAGTATACCAGCAAACCACGGTTCTGTGCATCGAACTGCAACTGGGGGAAAGAGGAAGCGCCCAGCCAGTAATCGGCAAACAACTGTGAATTTTCATATTCGAGGTCAATGCTTCCATTGTTATTCACATCCTGCATCCAGCCTATCAATGCTCCCTGGTTGTAAAGCAGGTCGGGGTCGAGGGCATTGAACTGATCGCCTCCTGTCCAGGCAGGCATATTTTCGTTCCAGTAACCGATTCCATCTACAAACGGGAAGCGGTACCATTCACCCTCTTCGGCATACAGCCTCGTAATCCCGAAAACCACATGCAGCATCCCGCTGGCATCAAAGGCACAATGCAGGGCTCCATCGGGGCAATAAAGGGTATCAGCCTCTTCCCCATTCCATTTTGGGATAAGGATGTTCCCATATTACAGTCTTTTGCCAGCTTGCACCTGCATCATTGGAGGTCATAACAAACAGGTCATGCTCCCAGCTGCCCGCCATGAAAGCCAGTTTGTCACCCTGTGGTTCAGCGAAAGCATAACAGTCGCCATTGAAATCAAGAAAGTCGGCAGTATCCATCCCTGGCAGTTGCACAGCAAGATCGGCCCAGGTATTTCCCCCATCAGTGGAGCGATAGTACAAAAGGGCTCCGTTCATGCCTTTGTAGACGAGTCCCCCGTTGCCAGTGGGTGCGGAGAGGGCAAAAATATGCACCAGCTGGTGATCAGTGCCTGAAGTCACCATTCGTGGCCAGAGGAATCCGCTAACCTCTTCCGGCTTCGGGATATCGCTTTCTGTCCATATTTCGGAGCCTTTTTGTACAGAAGTGATCATGTGTAAAGGCGTAGTTCCGCTCCGGTGGTTAACGATGATTTCTCCATTCTCACCCCAGCGGGCAATGGAAGGCCAGCCGGTCCTGACAGTTTCAATGCGTTGTTCAGGTATGGGCCTCCATGAAAGGCCGTCAAAGTAATTATACCCGGTTCCCCGGTCGCTGTATGCAGTTGCTGAGTGTCCCATGGTCCAGACAGCTGATAGGGTTCCGTCGGGGAAGCCGATAAAGCGTCCGGAGGGGCTGCCGGTAAGGGTTTGTAGGTCGTAGCGTGTAGTCCCTATGGTATCTTCCATAAAGCTGAGTGGTCCGGCAGGGCTCATCAGCAGGTTTTCGGGGAAAAGCTGAGGACTTGTCCTGCTTACAGGAAAGGCTTTGTTTTCCAGGTGAGTCGAAACCGGAACCCTTGTGGGCTGGGCGTTACAGACGAAAAATAAAAGGCTGGCCAGCGCAAAGAGGAGATAATATTTCATCTGAATGGAATAATAATTAAAACATATATGTTAGCAGATCAAATATACAAAATAGTTTCACCTGGGTAAACGACTTGCTAAGTTCCAAGTCTAAAGTCCCAAGTCCCAAGTTCCAAGTCTCAAGTCCCAAGTCTCAAGTCCCAAGTCTTAAAGTTCCAAGTCTAAAGTTCCAAGTCTCAAGTCCCAAGTCTCAAGTCCCAAGTCTTAAGTGCGGTGGATGGAACGCGGATGACGCGGATTCCTACGCGGATCCGTCAGCTGACGGACGGATTAATTCTCTTAATTCAACAACTTGTAATAATACAGAAGAATTAGGGGTATGGGATAAAGTCCATAAATCCCAAAATCAAAAATCCGAAATCAAAAATCCGAAATCAAAAACAAAGGCTCCCCTTCAGGGCATCTCCTCATCTCCACATCTCCTAATCTCCTCATCTCCACATCTCCACATCTCCTAATCCCCTAATCTCCTCATCTCAAATTTCTAAATTGTCGAATTGTCGAATTTTCCAATTGTCGAATTGTCGAATTAACCTACCTTCTCACCTGCGCCCCAAGTTCTTTCTCAAGGCTTTCGGCAAGCCGCTTCATCATCTTTTCCACTTCCTGGTCGGTGAGGGTTTTTTGTGTATCCTGAAGGATAAAGCTGATGGCATAAGACTTTTTACCGGCTTCAATTTTATCGCCTTCATATACGTCGAAGAGATTCACAGCTTTCAGCAGTCCTTTACCCACACGGTAAGCAAGGCTTTCGACAGAAGCGAAGGTAACAGACTGATCAAGCAGCAGGGCCAGGTCGCGGCGGACTTCAGGGAATCGGGGAACCTCACTATACTTCACATTCTCGGGATTCACCTCTTTCAATAAAGACAGCCAGTCGATTTCGGCATAATAAACATCCTGCTTGATATCAAAGGATTTCAGCACCGATGCTGTGAGTTTACCCATACTAACCAACGGCTTACTGTTTAATGTGAAAGCCTCTGCTGCTGAGAATATCCGCTGATCAGCTTCTGCCGGCTGCAGTTTCCATAATCCCAGTCCAACCTTACGGAATACTGAGAATACAAATGATTTAAGATAGGTATAATCTACGGTCTGTTCTTTCCTGTACCAGCTTTCATTTTCCTGCTTACCGGTAAGGTAGATGACCAGTTTTTTCTTTTCTGTGAATTTCTTTGTCACTTTGGCATCAGCGGGTTGACCTGCATTTCTTGAATAAACGGTACCAAATTCATAGAATTTAAGGTCATTCTGCCTGCGGTTCAGGTTATAGGAAATGGACTCGAGGCCGCTGAAGAGTAGAGTCTGGCGCATCACTTCCAGGTCACGGCTGAGGGGATTCAGGATCTTCACACATTGATCAATGGGGAAGGCTTCTGATTTCTCATAATAGGCGGAACTGCTCAGTGAGTTCGTTAGGATTTCGTTGAATCCGTTTGCTGACAGGAAATCAGCCACCAGGTTCTGTACCCTTTCCGGATCAGGCTTGTGGCTGTATGAGAGGGAGGAATGCACAGCAGTAGGCATTTCCACATTATTATAACCATAGATACGCAGTACTTCTTCCACAACATCTGCTTCGCGCTCCACATCCACTTTAAAAGGGGGAATTGCCAGCGTGAATCCTTCGGCTGTTTCAGCCATTATTTCAATATCAAGCGATTCCAGTATCTCCCTGATGGTATTACGCCCAATTGCTTTACCAATCAGTGCTTCCATCCTTTGAATGCTGACTTCTACTTCCCTGTTTTCCACTTTCACCGGGTAAACATCCACGATATCGGATGACAGACTTCCGCCTGCAATCTCCATCATCATAACCGCTGCCCTTTGAAGCGCATAAATGGTCATATTGGGATCGGTGCCCCTTTCGAAACGGAAGGAGGCATCGGTTTTCAATCCATGCAGCTTAGAGGTTTTGCGGATATGGGTAGGATCGAAATAGGCACTCTCCAGGAAGATGGAAGTTGTTTTTTCAGTTACACCTGATTTTTCTCCTCCGAAGACACCTCCGATACACATGCCTTCAACGGAATTGCAGATCATCAGGTCGTCGGCTCCCAGGGTACGTTCCACTCCGTCGAGGGTGATAAACTTAGTCCCGGCAGGCAATTTCTTCACTATCACCTGGTTTCCGGCAATCTCAGCAGCATCAAAAGCATGCAGGGGTTGCCCGGTTTCCATCAGGACAAAATTGGTAATATCCACGATATTGTTGATAGGCCTTAGTCCGACAGCCTTCAGCCGGTCCTTTAGCCAGGCCGGTGATTCCTGTACTTTCAACCCGGTAAGCGTCAATCCTGAGTACCGCTTACAGGCTTCAGGATTTTCGATAGTTACGCTAATGGGCAGTTCTTTGGTATGACCGATGGGCACTTTGTCCCATTGTATAAGCGGTTTGGTAAAGGGAATGGTGGCATGCTGGGTTTCCCTGTTTTTAAGGGCTGCGGCCAGGTCGCGGGCAACACCGAAATGCGAAGCGGCATCTGAACGGTTTGGCGTGATGGCTACTTCAAGAACAGTATCGGTACTGACACTGAAATATTCGGCAGCAGGCATCCCAATGGTGGCATTTTCATCCAATACCATAATGCCGGCATGAGAATCACCCAGTCCGAGTTCATCTTCCGCACAGATCATGCCTTCTGAGGGTTCACCCCGGAGTTTAGATGCTTTGATCGTAAATGATTCTTCTCCTTTATAGATAACAGTTCCAACTGTTGCCACAGGCACTTTTTGTCCGGGTGCCACATTAGGTGCCCCGCAAACGATATCGAGTACTTGCCCGTTCCCGACATCAACCTTGCAGCAGGTGAGTTTATCGGCGTTTGGATGGCGGCTGGTGGAGAGCACATGTCCGATCACCACGCCCTTTAATCCTCCCTTAACAGACTCAAAATCCTCAAATGCTTCCACTTCAAGGCCACAGTCGGTGAGGATACGGCCGATTTCAACAGGGTCTAACGGGGTGGGGATATACTCTTTCAGCCAGTTGCAGGAGATTTTCATGATTCAATGGTTTATGAGTGCAAAAGTAGGGTTTTTAGGGAAATGTGCTAATTTGGCAATTCGGCAATTTGACAATTCGGCAAGGGAAGCCTTTTCGACAATTTCCCGAAGGGAAGCCTTTGGCTCGACAATTTAGAAATTTAGAAATTTAGAAATTTGAAAATGAGGAGATGAGGAGATCGGGAGCTGGGAGGGGAGATGAGGAGATGAGGAGAGGTGAGAATTTGAGAATTTGGAAATTCCGTTTGGGAGGGCTTTTAGTTTAGATTATTTCTAACAGATTCTCAAAGAAGACAGTCTGTAAATGACAAAGAAATTATTCGTGTATATTCGTGGGACATTCGTCTGTAAATCGACGGATTCGTGGACTTTTTTCTTGTCAGAACAAAAACATCCTTTAATGGTTAAAATATTATCCAAAAATTGAGCTATATGTCCCCAAAAATATTTGTCAATCTGCCTGTATCCGACCTGAAAAGGGCAATGTCTTTTTATGAAGCCATTGGTTTTAAAAACAATCCACAGTTCTCGGATGAAACTGCTGCCTGCATGGTAGTAAGTGAAGAAATCTATGTAATGATACTCACTCATGAGAAATTCAGCCAGTTTGTTAATAAAGACATTTGCAATACCAGGTCACAGGTTGCAGCCATTCTATCCCTAGAAATGGAAAGCAATGCAAAGGTTGATGAACTGGTTACCAAAGCATTGGCTGCCGGTGGCAATGAAAGCCGTGAGGCGATGGTGATGGATTTTATGTACCAGCGTTCCGTTGAAGACCCCGATGGTCATAACTGGGAATTCTTTTATATGGATATGAGTAAATTCCCAACTGCATAACATGGAGAATCAACATTCAACCAATTATTACAACACTTTTATAAAGGTTTCGGAAGATAGCAAAGCAACGGAAGCAATAGTCCCGCCGGAAAAGCCCGGACAGATGACTGTGGCCACCATTGAACTGGACCTGATATTGAAGAATCCATATTCTTTTACATCTGATGAAGTCTTATTCAGGGTGCATAGCCTCAAAAAAGAGGTTCCTGATTCAGATTTCGGCCGGGAATGGGAGCAGTACTTCTCGAAAGGACAAGCCTGTTTACGCTGTTCACCATTGGTAAAAACATATGGATGGGGCATTCATCACAATGCCGAAGGAAAGGTAGCCCTCATTCCAAAAGGTAGCCCGGAATATGATGCCTTTGCTTCCGATCCCAACCTGAAACAGCTTTTCGGGATGAGATCCTCAAAAAAATAAACCTGTCAGGTAGTCCGGGTTTAGTCCGGGTGCGACTTGGAGTCGCGCCCGGACTATAAGAATTGGCGGATTCGTGGATCCCTTTCATTCTAATTTCTGGTATATTTGTTTTAATTACAGACAATCCCATTAAACCATGGATGAATTCTTATCAGCTGCAATAGCTGAAGCAAAAGCAGGCCTTTCAGAAGGGGGTATTCCCATTGGATCGGTACTGGTTCATAAAGGCAGGATACTCGGAAGGGGCCACAATCAAAGGGTACAAAAAGGCAGTGTTGTGCTGCATGCCGAAATGGATGCCCTTGAAAATGCCGGCAGGCAAAAGGCTTCTGTTTACCGGGAATGCACCCTTTATACCACCTTATCCCCATGTCCAATGTGCACAGGAGCGATTCTGCTTTATGGGATTCCAAAAGTGGTGATTGGCGAAAACCGAAGCTTTATGGGTGGTGAAGAACTCCTGAAGGCTCATCAAGTGGAAGTAACCGTTGTCGATAGTCCAGAATGTATCAGCATGATGGAAACTTTCATGATTGAAAAGCCAGAATTGTGGAATGAGGACATTGGGGTGTAATCACTCCCTGTTTACTCTTTGTACTGCATTTCAGTGATGCACCTGAGGCGATCACTGAAATGCATCATTTATTTACCTGACAACAATCCTGATGGATTCTGTATTTCCGTCAGCCGATAACCTGGCAACATAAATCCCTTTGCCTGTCATGCTGCCAGACTGGTTGAGCAGGTCCCAATGGATTGTATTCAGCCCTTTTTCCCTGGAATCATTTAATAGTTCATTAACAAGTCGTCCCTGGATATCATATACTGATAATTTTGCTTTTCCTGAAGTCTTTAAAAGGAAGCTGATATCAACCTTTTCACTTGCAGGATTAGGCATTGCAGTCATTGAAGATTCCGGCCGGGTGCTGACAGATTCCTGAACGCCTACCGTGCCTGTAACCACATCTAAAACAGCAATTCCTCTGCCCAGGCAACTCATCCATAACTCATAGCCGTTGGCAGTCGGACGAACTTCAAGGTCTTTGATCGTGCTGTTGGGTAATCCGCCCCATTGTGGCACTCCACCGGGTGATGAGGGTAAAGCTTCTACTGTTACCCCATCATACCATAAGATACCGGAATTGGTAGAAGGATATTCAGAATCATATTGCATCCACAGGCGTCCATCAGGTGTAATGGTCAGTGGGCGGACATGTTCCCCCGGGAAAGGCCAGCCCTCATCATACGACCAGGTTTGATAATCGCCTGTATTGGCATCATATCGTATCAATGTGCTTCCTGTACTGGTGAATTGCGACCAGGTGCCAGTCCACATAATCCCATTCTGATCTGCGGCAATTCCGGTAAACCAGGCGGCTGAACCGGGAAAATTCTCAATAGGCAGTGACAATGTCGTATTTCCATCGGTACGTAATATTTCATAATCCGTAAGAGCCCATATATTCCCTGGAATTGCAGGGTCCGGTATTACTTTACTTCCCCAGCCCACGATAGGAACTGAAATCCATTGCGCGTTATTCTCATTATAATATCGGAGACTGTAGTATTCCCCGATACTCCATAATTTACCATCTGAACCTTCGACAAATCCTTCCGAACTTGTCATAAAATCCTCCAAAGCATTGAAACTACTGCCATCCCATGCATGTATTCCATGGAAAGTCGGGTTAATGACGATATCCCCATTCGAAGGCCTGGCATAGATTGCCTGTGTATTGTCGGCTTCAAAAGGAAAAGGATAACCAAGTCCATAGGTATAAGGGTTGAAGCCTGTCCAGCGGGAGCCGTCAAATTTCTGAAATCCACCTACACCGCTTCCTGCATTCCCACAGAACCATACATTTCCTTGTCCGTCGATGGTAAGGTCCTCAACAAAATAATCTATTTGGGAGGTATTGGTAATCCTGTACCTCTGCCAGGAGCCGGTGTTAAAATCTCTTTTGGCAGCCCCTGTTGCTCCACATACCCATACATTTCCCTGATCATCAGTATCAACTGAATATGAAGTAACATTTGGTTCCCAAGTGCCGTAATTATTCCAGTTTGTACCATCGAACATCCAGGTTTCAGCATTTGCGGTCACCAGCAGTGCTTTCCCATCGCCATAGGCTTTAAAGGCATCAATATAATAGCTAATATTTTCATAGGGAGGGGTTGGATATACCCATGTCCCATCCGGGCGCTGATATTCCAGTGTTTCCCAGTTCCCATTGTCTGACATCCTCAAGGCCCAGAAATTCCCGGCATCATCTACACAATCTTTACCAGGAAGGCCGGCGATATCACCAATGGCTTCCGGGGTATAATTAGTATAAGTCTGGGTGGCACTGTTAAAAGTGAAGACAGAACCAAAATAGGTATCTGCTGACCAAACCAGGTAGCTTCCATCAGGCTTGGGCTGGACAGCAATACGGACATTGGACCCTTCCCAGGAAGTCCAGTCATCAGATGTTGGATCATAGCGAACCAAAGCTCCACTAGTGAACCAGATAGAGCTGTCGGGTGCAAGGTCGATATCCATGGTGAAACCTTGGAGATCAGAATTGGACATCCCAAAATTCTGCATTGAAGAGATCCCTGTTTGAGGGTTAAATCTTAGCGCCCCGGTAAAGGATCCCATCCAGAGGTTATGATTATAATCTTCAACAATATCATGAAGCTGAATATCCCCATTATCAAATGAACCCATGACCTGGTAATCCACATTTGAATAATTAATCCATTTATTCTCCGACTGATCAAATTTAGCTACTCCACCCTCTCCCCAATCCCCGGTGTTAGCAGCAATATAAGGATCACCGTTTTCATCTACCCAAAGGGAAGTGGCGACATCACCCTGGATCCCGGTATTTCCCGGACGGTAATAGCGCCAGGAATATTCTGGTTTGGATTGCGCCAAAAGAACAAAAGGCAGAAAAAGGAATGGAATAAGGGTAAGTAGATTTTTCATACGGAAATATTTATTTGATGGATTGCAAACTTATGAGGTTCATTAAGAGTGATAAAAAACTTTTGGCTTTACTGGAATAAATTTCGGTTGAACAGGTATAATCCGGCACTGAATCAAACATCTGACGGTAGAAAAGGTTTTGCAATGTGAAAATACCCGACGGTCATCAGGAATACATCATAAAGGAAAGAAGACAAACGAACCTTTTCTTACTTTTACTAGCATGAGTTTTATCTGAAATTTCCACCTCAATAGACTACGTTAATGGAAACCAGTGTTTTTTTCGACAAATCACATCCTCCAACCGAACAAAAGTTGGCAGAAGTATTAGAGAACACATACCCACTCTGGACTGCGTTACGAGAATATGTCCATGAACAATACCCTGCCGCAGAGGATCAATGGAGCTTTCCGGGGGCAAAATATGGCTGGGGTTTCCGGGTAAAGGATAAAAAAAGGGCAATCATCTATCTGCTGCCCAGGGAAAAGTTTTTTATGGCAGCTTTTGTTTTCGGACAAAAGGCTACTGACCTCATTCTGACTAGTGAATTGGCTGCAGAAATCAGAACAGAACTAGCCACAGCAAGAGTGTATGCAGAAGGACGAGGTATCAGATTAGCTGTTTATGATGCTGCTATCCTCCCTGATATACAGGAATTGATAAAGATTAAACTCTCTCACTAATCGTTCCGTATTCATTCAATATTTTTTAAACTGAGAACTTAAATAATATACTGATAAACAGTTTGTTTAGAAGTAAATAGATGATCATTATATATTTTTTATTTTTATTTAGTCTAATTTAATATTAATGAACCTATATTTGTATTAACATCAACCTAACCGGGTACACTCTCACACCACTCCTTTCATCCTCAGAGTACCTGTCAAATAAGGGAATCGTATACATCAGGCTCGGTATCATCTGGTTTACATTTTAAAAAATTACATATGGAAAAAGACGAAAGAAAACTCCTTGGTAGTATTCAGCGGGCTACCATTTTATCAGGCATTGGCATGGGATTATTACTTGGAGTCATAATGGGGCTCTCGGTTTCTGAAGTAGTCAAGGTGATTTTTGGGATTCTCACGGCCATGCTTGGAGCCTTCCTTGGCTTTGATAAACGAAGTTTTGCCGGAATGGAATCGGCTGAATATCAAAAAGAGAAGGAGAATACACTTTTCACAGCTTTAAGGGCAGGATGGTTTGGTATAGCTGTAGTGGCTGGTATCTTCCTGGGTATGTTTGTCAGGACACAGGAAGTATTTACTATCAGTGTGGCCAAAAGCGTGAAAGATTATACGGATGCCGGTTTTGCGCCGGATCATGCCCGAAAACTGGTTCTTTTCCAGCGACTTGGAATTGATCCGAATACCGGAGAATTAGGCCCTGTGACGGAAGTCCAGCGGGCACACCAGTCGAACCTGTTTAGTGCTGAGCAAGCGCAAGAGCTGTGTGGAGCTACTGATCCCGACCAATGGAACAATGATTGGGAAGCCGCACAGAAAGAGCTGATCGCATTGGATCCCAAAATCATGACACCAATTATTAGTGAAATAGCAAACACCATCCCGGAGCAGGAAAGATTTGCCTTCCTAAAGGGATTGAATAAACTATTCTGCCAGTTAGGGAAGAAAGGGACTACCTACTGCAAACTAGGGACAGATTTTGAATTATGGCAAAAGGAATCATCGCTCAGTTCAATAGTCCAGGAACTTTCTAAACTCAGCCCTGAGCAACGTCAAAAGATATTACCAAAGCTGGCCGAACTGGTATGCAAAATAGAAAATGAATAACGCTCATAAATCTGAATAGTTATGAAAAGATATTTACTCAACCTTCTGATACCCGCATTACTTATATATTTCCCCACGATCTCACTTGCTCAGGGTTCTGATCTTGAAAGTGCAAAAGCATCGGTGGTAAAAATTAAGACACACTATATCCGCACTGAAAAAGGAAAAGTGGTGAAGGATCTTGGTGTAGCAACCGGCTGGTGCTGGAAGGAACCCACACTTATTGTTACGGCACTGCATGCTGTAACCGGAGCAGAAGATATCATGGTTTACAGGGAAGGAAATAAATCTTCGAAGGCTGTTATTTATAAAGTGCTCAAGGAAGCGGACCTGGCTTTGCTGCGAATCAGTACTGACCTTGGATTGAGTCCATTGCAACTGCAAGAGGCCGATCCGAATTCTAGTAAAGAATTATATGTATGGGGATTCCCTCATGGTGTAAATACTATGCAGGGCGATGATATCCGCTTGTCAAGAAGTCTTGAAAAATCGCCCACTTTAAACAGTATTCTTACGGGAAATAAGCTAAAATCTGAATTAGAAGACCAGGGTTATCCTCTTCCCATTGCCAAAATATTACGAATTAGCTCCACTATTCAACCGGGCCATTCCGGGGCACCTATCATGGCTTCAAATGGAGCAGTGATAGGAGTGGCCGATGGCGGTCTTCGCGGAGGAGCTGCCAGGATCAATTGGGCTATGCCCGCTAATTTCTATGTTCCCAGGTTAGCCAGTTCCATTGACCCGATTCCGTCTTCCCCTTCAGTGCAGGTAAGCTTATATAGCAACAGAACCACTGTTGACGCCGATGCGAGTGAAGCTGAAGAAATCATGGAACTCCAAAAGGAAGCAAAGGAGAATACCGTTGAAAATGGTGAACAATCGGTTACACTTACCTGGACTGCCAGCTATGAAGACCTCTTTTCAACCATGACTATTGATGAACAAAGGGAGATGCAGGAAATCACCAATAGCCTTTCCCTGAATTTATCGGGAGCTACATTTAATATTTACGAGGATTATGAAACAGGAGCCACTATTGCGGTGCCGTCTGATGCCTTATTCGTGGTTGAAGACGGATGGTTCTACTCTTCTAATGAGGATGAAACCCTGACCTATGATGCATTACCGTTTTATTCTGAAAGCTATGCGTTAGCAAAGCAGGATGTGTATGATGTTTATAATGAGAATTTTTTAGCCGCCGAATGGATGGCAGACCCGGAAATTGCAGATGAAATCGCAGAAGATGATGAAAACGAGTCTGCTTCCTATTTCCTTACCAGGGTGGCAGCCGATGGAAGTGGGCGGACCTTGTATTTTATGGCAGAAGTACGCGGACCAGATTTATTGGTCATCAACCTTGAATTTGATCCGAACCGATTGGTGGAGGATGACTATTTGAAGAAATTCATGCTTTTCACCTTGTCTACTGAGCTTTGTACATTCGGTGAATATTGATGAAGACTGGACATCTGAAAGATTCCCTTGAAGGTATAGGGATAGGGCTTATTTCGGGCTTGGTCATTGGCCTGGCAGATAACGACTGGATACGCATGACGCTGGCGGTTGCCCTGATCACTTATGCTGGTCGTGCACTGGGCAACCATAAAGAAAATATAGCAGGTCCCTCCTATCGGATTGCCTTCATGGGGATTTTTGCATCATTTGCCCTCTTTGGGGGGCTATATATCCAGGGACAGCATCTTTTCAGAGAGGCACCCCTGAAAAGCATAGAAAAATGGGTAAAAGCCGGGTATACACCTGCTCAGGCCCGCCAATTGCATTTGCAATCATTGCAGTTGGCTGCCTATCAAAAAGACACTGCAGACAATACCTTTCAGAAATTCGCGCCTATGCTGCCGGATTCCAATGGAACTGCCAGTGTTAATATATTGAAAGATAGCCTTTTGGGACAAATAGACACACTAAAATCATTGATATCACATATTTTGGGTGGTGGAAAGCCTGAATCTGCCCTTATCGGCACTGTTGCATCAAATTTATTCAGCAGCAGGAGTAGTGAACCTTTATGTGAAACCCTTGACCCCGGGCTTAATGAAGATACACTAAGTTATATTTCATCCTTTCAGACTTCTGGTATCACCGAACTGGAATCAATTCAAATATTGAATTCGTCTGAAAGTTCAGAAGAAAAGTATGAACTGGCAACCTTATTATGGAGACTGATTTGTACCCTTGAGTCGGACACCTTAACTCCCTGGGCAGAACTCACTGATCCAGCCAGGCATGGAGATGATCCCGGGAAACTTCATGAAGCCTACCGTGGCCAGGAAAGAAAAGTATTCGGGTTACTTTCAGCCTGGCTCAGCAAGCATGCCTCAAATCAATTAGAAGGTTTCAGAGCAATACATACTTTAATCAGGAAGAAATCCGGAATACCAGCAAATGGTTGATGAACACTTTGTTTTGATCAGTAGGGGCATATTCAATGGGGATTTTCAAAGAAAAATCCTTCACAAGTGACAAACTCACCCGTGAAGGATTTTTGCTTTCAGGGAATAGGAGTTATTTCCCGGTTTTTACTTTAGTTACGGTCTTGTTTTCGTAGACATACACGAATTCTCCTTCTGTAGAAAGGGTTGTGGATGCTCCTTTTCTTGCCTTGAACTCAAGGTATTTACAGGTATTCAGGTCGAAAGCGGCAATATCTGCACCGGCAGTTTTCATCACGAGGATGTTATCCACCCTGCCTTCAAATGCTGATTTAGCATACTTTCCGCTATTTACAAGGGCTCCATCATTAATTTTAAAAGTTGAAACCCCCTTTTCACCGACAACTACAACCATATCTTTAAAGGTTTGAATCAGCTCTGCATCACCCACTCCACCTTTCGCAACGGGCACTTCGTAATTTTCCTTACCGGTAGCCACATCCATTGAGTAAAGGGCTTTACCTGAACAAACCACTACACGGTCACCATTCTGTATCATATTGGTAATTCCCCGGCGGAAACGCTCTGAATCCCATGCCTGCTTACCATCTGAAGTGTTAAAAGCCTGCACCCCACAAGGCCTGATATTGGGATACCATATCCTCCATTCTTCGGTGATGGTAACTGAGCCATCGGGATTGGAAGTCCTTTTGTAAATATACGCCTGGGCTTCAACAGTACCACCAACCTGGAGTACAATTTTATCCCCGATTACATACATATTCGGAATCGCACGTGCTTCCTTGATTTCAGGTGACGACCAGATCAGCTCACCATTCAGGGCATTGTATTTCTTAATATACTGATGCCTGCGATCCGACATATCCAGCACATAAAGCTCATCGCCTACCCTAACAGGTTCAGCTACGCCACCATAAACGCCGAATTTTTTCGATCCGGCAGGCCGTGCTGTTAAGCCTTCCGGCGTATAATCAAATGCAGCAGACCAAACCTTTTTCCCTGTAGCATAATCATATACTTGCATTCCGTTCAACTTTAGAACAACATTGTCCTTATCACGATCAAGGCTATAGAGGAATTCACGGGATATAACCTTTCTTTCGGCGCGGCCTATATAATTGCTTTCCCAAACGATATCACCATTGGATAAGTCAATTTTGGCAATCTGGTTTTTAAAGCCGGTAAATAGCGCTACCAGGGAACTTGGAACAAAATTTACCATGACCATATATCCATCATTGCCCCAGATGTATTTTCCAACAGCCCCTTTGAATTTTGAAGTTGACCACAACTCTTCACCAGTGCGGGCTTTTACCATCACAAGCTGGCTCTTGAGAGAGAGGACAAATGCATCATTTTCCTTGATATACATTACATTCTCATCGTTGATATCCTGGTATTTATCTGTATTCCATAGAAAAGCACCTGATTCCATGTCAATACAAGCCATCTGGTCCTTGCCTAACTTCCTGTCGAACATAAAGAGCATATCTGATTCCCAGAAAGGAATGAGTTCATCAATTTTACTCAACTTGGGGGCTAGTTCCTTGAACTTCTTGTTCCATCTCACTTTACCGGTTTTGTTGTCAACGATGGAAATCTCCTTGTCAGAAGCAGTGTAGCTAAATCCCCTGTCTTCAGTCCCTGTTCCATTGTACTGGATTTTATGATCCATTCTCGACTCCCATACCATGGGCATGTCATCCTGTGCCTTGCCCGATAAAAGTCCAAGCAGTGCAATAGCTGCAATAAATAATGTTCTCATGAATTAATGTTTGATTGGTTAGTTTTCTGGTTATGAATGATACTGATTAGGTAAACATGAATGTATACCGGAATTTATAGGTAGTCTTTTTTGGAATGACTAGTTTGAATTTAAAGGTTTTGATGCGATCCTTCAGGAGATTTTGCATCGGGATACTTGCATTTTCGGAAGATACCACGAAAACAGTGGCTACTTCTCCTTTCTTCCTGATCGAAATATCGAATACAAAGGTTCCTTTAAGATTGTTTTCGACAGCAAATTGGTAAAGCTCACCTTCAGGAGACTTCAAGGAGGTTTCAAGCTGCGAAACAGCCTGTTGTACAAGTGGATCAGAACAAGCAACAGGTGTACCCTCCTGGGCCAGAACCAGATTACTGAAAACAACAACCATTGCAAAAAGAAAAAGCTTCAATTTATTGAGCATAAGTAAAGATTAAATAGTTGTCAAAGAAAAATCAACATAATAACAAAGGAATGATATGATTGTTTACAAAGATTTGAAAAAGCTTTACAGCCTTAATCGGATAGTCACAATGTCTATATTTGCCGGATTAAAACCAATCTCCCGCATACTATAATGAGCCATAAGCATTTCATGATCCATAAACCTTATGGCTATCTCTGTCAGTTTGTATGTGAACTGAGCAAAAAAAAGCTTTTAGGAGAACTCTATGATTTCCCTGAAGGGACAATGGCTATCGGCCGCCTCGATGAAGAGAGTGAGGGATTGCTTTTACTTACAACCGACGGGATGATGAGTGAAAGGATGCGTGAAAAGAGTATTGAAAAAGAATATTATGCCCAGGTAGATGGCCTCATTACTGATAAAGCACTTCAGATGCTGCAAACCGGTGTGGAGATAGGGATCAGGGATGTGAAATATATAACCAAACCTTGCAAAGTTCAGCGGCTGGATCCTCAACCTGAATTTGCCCCCAGAACAAAAAAGCTTCGTGACGACAGGCATGGGCCTACTATTTGGATTTCACTCATCTTAACAGAAGGGAAATACAGGCAGGTAAGGAAAATGACTGCTGCAGCAGGATTCCCTACTTTACGACTAATACGGGTAAGGGTTGGCAAGTTCCAACTCGGTGACTTAAAACCAGGGGAGGTTAAGGAATTATCGGATATTGATTTTATCTAATCCGATGCAGTTACAATGGTAGGATATGTAACTACCGGGCAGGCTTCCTTAAGATGTTGATGATTTTCCATTGGCCCTCAATCTTTGCAAGCTGGCAATAGCTCCAGCCAGTGGGTAGTTTCAACTCAACAACGGCAAGACCATCCATACAATCAAGCATTTGAACAGAGATGTTCCATTTTTCGCGATCAAGTGCACCTAATCCGGCCCGTGTAGCTTCAATCAAAGCCCCTGCAGCATCTCTCTGAATCATATACCCTCCTGTTGAAGGCATCTGAATCAGGGTAGCTCTCTGAAATTCAGGATGAATTTTACTTTCTACAACCATGGCATTGGAAGAATAAATCCCTTCGAACAGGTCGTTCACGGTCTGCTCAATCTCCTTTCTCTCATTGGCACCTTTATAATCGGCTAAAGGCTTCTTGTTTGGCGAATCCTCTCCCCAGGTCCAGAGTGCATTGATGATCTTCCATTGTTCATCGATCTTGACCAACTGAAGGTAATCATTAAAATTAGCAGACATTATCCTGGCACAAGCTACATTATCGTTCATCTTTAAAACATCCACCCTGATTTTCCTTTTTGCTTCAGGCAAGGCCCCTGCTTTCGCGCGGGTAAGCTCAATCAACCCGGAAAAAGTGGAATACATCAGGTAACTCTTACCCGTCTGAGTCATGGTAACCGGACAGACTTTATTCAGGTCGGGGTGCAGAGCTCTTTCCATCCTTTCAGCATCGCCTGAGTAAAATCCGTCTGCATAATCCAATGCTGCAGAAATTACAGCCAATGAATCATTAGAAATTTTGAGAATATTCTGAGCGAATCCCATTGATGAAATCAGGCTCAAAATCATGAAGATGAATGTTAATTTGGCTTTCATGGCTGAGGTTTAGGTAAATTAATATTCCATAAATATATGAACACCAATTGATTATCGGTCTGTTATTTGACGAATTAAGTGAAATATTCTGCGAAATAGCAGATTATATCTGCAAATTAATGGAAAGAAGAGGCTAGTAAAATCAGGATATCTAACTTATCATGGCCCAATCTGTTTTCTTTCGGGTAAGAAAAGCAAGGTGATTAGCGATTTTACGGTTTTTTTCCAGGTTTAACCCGGGATCTTCTTCCAGGACCTTCTGCGCGTGCTGACGGGCAATCCTGAGCACAGCTTCATCTTTTATAATATTGGCTATTTTAAGGTCCATAACACCGCTCTGCTGGGTGCCCTCCAGGTCACCAGGCCCGCGTAGTTTCAAATCCACATCAGAGATTTCAAATCCGTCGTTTGTACGCACCATGGTTTCAATACGGATTTTCGCATCGGAAGAAACTTTGAAGCCGGTCATCAGGATACAATGCGATTGATCTGCACCACGTCCCACTCTGCCCCGGAGCTGATGCAATTGTGAAAGACCGAAACGTTCAGCATTCTCAATCACCATAACAGAAGCATTCGGAACATCCACTCCTACTTCAATTACCGTGGTTGCAACCATAATTTGCGTCTCACCAAGCAGGAACTTTTGCATCTCTTTTTCCTTCTCTTCAGGTTTCATCCTCCCATGAACCATTGAGAGTTTATATGAAGAAGGAGGAAAAATTTGTTCCAGCAATTCATATCCTTCCTGGAGATTTTTGAGGTCAAGGGTTTCAGACTCTTCAATCAAGGGGTAAACGACATAAATCTGCCTCCCTGTTGCAATTTGCTGTTTCATGAAATTGAAGACCTTTTCATGTCCATTTTCATAGAAATGGTAGGTTTTAATAGGTTTCCTTCCAGGAGGTAACTCATCAATAACTGAATAATCGAGGTCTCCATAAACGGTCATAGCCAGGGTACGGGGAATAGGGGTTGCAGTCATAACCAGCACATGAGGCGGGGTTTCGCTTTTACTCCACAACCTTGCACGCTGTTCAACTCCAAAACGATGCTGTTCATCAATTACCACTAAACCCAGTTGATTGAACTGAACGGTGTCTTCTATCAATGCATGGGTACCAATCAGGATATGTAATTCCCCGCTTTGAAGCAGTTTATGCATTACTTTTCGCTGGGCATTTTTAGTACTGCCTGTTAATAAGTCCACCTTTACATCCATTCCCTGCAGAAAACGTGAAATGGTTTTATAATGTTGAGTGGCAAGGATCTCTGTCGGGGCCATCAGGCAGGCCTGGAATCCATTGTCAAGGGCAATAAGCATACACATCAGGGCTACCAGTGTTTTGCCACTCCCAACATCCCCTTGAAGCAACCTGTTCATTTGACGGCCGGAACCCAGGTCAGTCCTGATCTCACGGATCACTTTCTTTTGGGCATTTGTAAGTTCAAAAGGCAGAAATTTATGGTAGAATTCATTGAAAATAGCGCCTACATGTTCAAATACAACCCCTCTTACCCTTTGTGTCCTGCTGAGTTTATAGCGTAATAATCGTAACTGGATAAAAAACAATTCCTCAAATTTCAGCCGGGCTTCAGCTTTTCCAAGTATTTCCAGGTTCGTAGGATAATGGATATTCAGAAAAGCGGATTCCCGGGAAATAAGTTTATAATCCTGGAGAATGGAAGCAGGAAGGGTTTCGGGTATGCTACCCTGCAATTGGGATATCAGTCCTTTAGCCATTTTAGAGAGGACACGGCTATTGATTCCCTTCTGTTTAATTTTCTCTGAAGTATTATATAAAGGGTGCAAGGGATCTGCCGGACTGGCATAATATTCAGCAGCGAGTTCGAGTTCAGGGTGTGCCATATTAAACCTACCACTAAAAAGGGCAGGCTTACCAAAAGCTATAACTTCAGAACCAAGGGGATATTTGTCTTTGATCCATGAGATTCCCTGGAACCAGATTAATTCCATAGCGCCCGAATCATCCTTTAACGTCATGACGTAGCGCATCCCACCCCCCTTTCCGATCAATTGCAGATCGGTAATTTTACCTTTTACCTGGATGTAAGCGGTATCACTATTTACTTCCCGAATTTTAAGGATACGGCTTCGATCGATATACCGGAAGGGATAATAGGTGAGCAGGTCATAATAGGTAGAGATGTTGAGTTCCTTTCGCATCCATTCTGCCCGTTTGGGGCCAACCCCTTTCAGGTATTCAATGGGAGTATCGAGCAGGTCTATGGACATTGGGAAAGATAATCATACAAAAATAAGAAAACAAAAGCAGCTTTCCTGTGATGGAAAGCTGCCTGGTTATGATTGAATATCAACAGGGATTAGTATTCCCAGAGTTGTTGTTCGAAGTTAAAGAGATCGCTCTTGATTCTTTCTGATTCCAGCATGGCATCTATACCAAGTGCATATTCAGCAATGATTCTATCGTAGGTATTATCCTCCTTATAGATATAGCTGCTAAACATACGTTTCCAGAAAAAGTCGTCATAGGTCATTTTAGCAGCACCATTGAAGCGGTTAAACACTTCAGATTTAGCAAAAATGGGACGGGCTTCCGGGAAATAGATCCAGAACAATGGTTTGGTACCTTTAAAATCACCTTTGGAATCCAGCTGATCAACGATCGGGCAAATGCCAATGATGCGCACTTCCATCATAGATCTCTGTTTATCGAAGAACCAGTCTTCCTTGATCCTGAATTTCTTTACATCAGTAGGTTGGAACTTCTTTACGATAACGGTATCATAAAAATCGTATGGCGGATAGTCACGCTGTAATTGCATGGTATCAGCTTTCTCAACCTTTGCCATGATCTCCTTGAAAGATAAGGGGATAATAAACTCATCAGTAACAGAGGAAGCATCATAAGCAGTAATACTACCTTCTTTCATGGCATCCATAAGAACGGTCATGAAACTTTTCCAGTTATTATGAGGAGTTTCAGGGAAATACATGGGTTGATTCATCTTTTCCCTAAGGTCGATTACCCGCCAGATCCTTTTTTCCCAGACGTAATCAGCCTGACGGATCCAGGGATATGGAATCGGCTTCTTTTCAAGTTTGTCAGCCTTGTCAACCACTCCATCTCTAGGCGGAGTGTTCAGCATTTGCTGAGCAAAGGTACTTGCAGACGCAACCAGCATAAACAGTACCAGGAATAAAAGCAATTTCTTCATGTTACCAGAGGCTAACAATAATTATTGAATAGTGATGATGATCGAGTTAAGTTTGCGGTTTTTACCATCAGGACCCTTGGCATAAATATCTTCAAATGATACCTTAGATCCACGTTTACATTCCTTGATAAAAGTCCGCATATCTTCTGAAAGTTTGTTCCCGACACCTTTGTAATCAATGACATCTCCCTTTCGGTTACCAGAGAAGGTGTATGATGTGATCACAAAGTTCAGGTCAAAATCGAAGTCAGCAGGCATACGAGGTATTAATGCGGAAGCTGCAAGAACTTCCCTTGCTACGGTACCCCCATCAGTATTGGCTATAAAGGCATTAGGAGAAGGAACATTTTTCACCCTGAATTCGAAGGAACCCATAGGTTTCACTTTATCTCCAACCTTAGCGGTAACTGAAACAATGGCTTTTCCAGGCTGGGTAACACGAGCCACCCATCCACTGGCAGTACGAACCAGGCTTCCCTGGGAAATATTCGCAGTGATTTGTGCATCTGATACACCACCGGCAGAGATAGAAACCGGGTTATCCACAGAAGCATACAATACATTCATTTTGGTTGGAGCGACTGTGAGTGATGGAGGAGCCACGATATAAGTGAACTCAACCGGGTAAGGTTTAATCTCGCCATCAGGTGATTTAAACATCACATTACCGGTTACTTTCTTTTCTCCGGGAGCGGTTGCAGGAAGTTGAACTTTTACTTTTCCGCCTTCACTACTGTAACCACGTCCACCAATATTCGCAGTAAAATCCTGCTTGGTATCCATGGCAGTTACGAAAACTTCAGCTTCATAGCTGTCTCCCATGAAAACATACTGACTTTTCGGAACTACGGTAGCTCCTACCTGGTCAATCTTGAAATCGGTAGCACCAATCTGGCTCATAAAATGGGTTACAACATCCTGTTCAGCATTCTGAACTTCAGCAATCAGCTTATTAAGGATAGTTACATCAGCCGCAAGAATGGTACGGTAGAAGTTAT
This sequence comes from Bacteroidales bacterium, assembly GCA_016707785.1. Taxonomy (NCBI): domain Bacteria; kingdom Pseudomonadati; phylum Bacteroidota; class Bacteroidia; order Bacteroidales; species Bacteroidales bacterium. The sequence goes on from JADJGZ010000004.1 coordinate 47,683, forward strand.
ACATTTCCCAGTTCTGCTTTTTCCCGCTGGCGTTGTAAAATGGCCCATCAGTATCAAGGCCTATTTTGATCATATCCCTTTTATCTGCATCAACCAGTTTGATAATGTCACTTTTATATTTGATGATCTTATCTTTCAGTTCACGGGATTTACCTTTAGAACCATCTTCGGAAGTACCGATAAAAAAAGCGGTGGTCTGGTCGTATTTATCTTTTCCTTTAAGTTCCCTTAAAGTAGATTTTTTAGCTTCTTCAAGAGGGATTCTTTCGGAGAAGGCAATCATATCATACTTGAGATTGATGATATATTGCTTCATTTCTTCTGAAAGCTTTTTTACCTCTTTGGCCTTGTTATAGAATGGGCCAACTTTATCAGGGTTCTGGAGATTCTGTTTTTCAAATTGCCCGTAAAGGCTTTCTGTCTTTTTTCCAAATATCTGGTTCGTGGTTTCCATGCTATCATTAACGACCAGGAATGCATTCAGGATCTCTACAGATACATTCAGTGCCAGCAGCGCTGTGAGCACTAAATACATCATCGCGATCATTTTTTGTCTTGGCGTCTCTTTATATCCAGCCATATTCCTAAAATTTCAGTGTTAATCAGTTAATGTTGCTGTGATATAAAGATTACTTGTTCATGTTAACATTCATGGCAGTGAGCATATTTCCATATACCTGGTTCAGGGCAGAGACGCGCTTGGTAAGTTGGTCAATTTCTTCCTTGTATTTGGTCATATTACCGGAGGAATCACTCATGCTTGCCAGGAAGGTATTAACAGTAGTCCTGAGCTTATTGGTTGATTCGATCTGTTCATTGGAACTCTGAAGCTGTAATTCGTATATTGCATTGAGAGCAGTAAGATTTTTTGAAATCTTCTGGAGCTGCTCATTATATGATTTTGAATCAAGAGCACTGAAGTTAAGGGCTTCAGCAGATTTTCCAAGCAATTCTGCACTCTGATTATACTTTTGAGCAAGTTTATTGGCAGATTCCGTAGCCATAGCCATTGTATTGGAGAACTGCTCTGTTGCTGACATTTCTTTCTTGATAGCGGCAGAAACTTCAGTATAAACGGTAGCAAGGGTTCCGGCTGAGGTTGCAGCAGATTTCACGCTATTTGAGAATTCACCCACAGTGGAAGCATCCTGGTTCAGGACTTCAGCGGTTTTCTTATAGGAGTTGCTTAGTTCACCTGCTGACTTACTGGCATCTTTAACAGATTTGGTAAATTCATCGGTAGCCACAGCTGTGCTTGTGATGTCAGACATTTTACCAACATTCTCACTCATCTTACGCATACCATCGCCTAAGCTTTCAATAAGTTCAGGACCAATTTTAGCTTTGCTGAGCATATCATCCAGATCCTGGGAAACGGTTTTCCCGGTTTGACCTTTTCTGGGAGCTGCTCCCGGGGTACCGGCACCACCGTGGTACATTCCGGCTAATTCGGGATACACAAGACTCCAATCGGGTTCTACGTGAGGAGGTTCAAAAGCAGAGAAGAAGAAGATCAGCGCTTCTGTAGTCAAACCAATGATGAGCATGATATCTGCCCCAGTGTAATGGTTGATTTTGAAAAGTGCACCCATGATAACAAGGGCAGCTCCCCATCCATACACTTTGGACATGAAATTCTTATAAAATCTGCTTGAAACGAAACTTGATAAACTCATGATTGACTTGTTTTTACTGTTTTAAGTTAGAGTTGACTACGGCACTTAATCAAATTATCAGCCTTTGGTAATTGTATTAATTATAAATTCTTGAAGCCCGGGAAGGATTGTCATCTTTCTGACGGCCCATAAAGTCCTGAACGCAGCGGAAACCAATATAACATTTGGATGAATCCTGATATTCATAATTCCTGGTTGATACCTGAAGATAATAGGCGATATCCTTCCATGAACCTCCACGAACGAGTTTCCTTTTGAGAGCTGGGGGATCATCTTCCTTAGCATTATAAAGATAGGTAGGGTTCATATCCCAGGTAAACTGGTTGGCTGATTCATCCCATGCATCGGCACACCATTCAGAAACGTTTCCTGACATATCATACAGGCCAAAATCGTTAGCCGGGTAATGAGCAACTACTATCGGACGAGCACCGCCATCATCTATATAATTCCCGCGAAGTGGTTTGAAGTTAGCAAGGAAACAGCCTTTGTCGTTACGGGTATAAGGACCTCCCCATGGATATGGAGACAATGTATTTCCGCCACGTGCAGCCCATTCCCACTCAGCTTCGGTAGGAAGTCTGAATTCATTGGGGATAGCGCTCTTACGACGGGCATGGAATGACTCAAGAAGTCGGGTACGCCAAACACAGAAAGCAGAAGCCTGTTTCCAATCAACACCAACAACGGGATAATTATCGTAAGCAGGATGCCAGAAGTATCTTTGAGCCATAGGATCGTTGTAACTGTAGGCATAGTCATGCAACCAGGCAAGGGTATCAGGATAAATATTTATCACTTCTTTCCTGACATATACTGAACGATCTTTCATTCCCTGAGGACGATTGGCGAAAGAGGCATTTTTTGAATCACCGGCCTGGTTATAGTCTTTTTTCGAAGCTGCTAAAAGATCAACGAAGTAATATTCGTAGAATAATTTCCTGGTATCAATTTCTTTCTTCCTGAAGTACCTTTCATGATCGGGAAGGAACATCTGTTCCAGGGATTCCCGGTTTTCTTCGGCAGTCCAGTCAATTTCTGCATCCCAGTTAAGGAAAGGAGGATCATAGGTTTCTCCTGTTTTCTTATTTTCAGAGATGAGGAATTCTTCTGCATTTACCTCCCCAAGAATCCTGCGGGCGATGGAATCACGAACCCAGTATACAAACTGGCGGTACTCATTATTCGTGATTTCAGTTTCATCCATCCAGAATGCAGTAACCGTAATGGTCCTGGGATTGTTGAGATGTGCATAGGGTACATCCTGATCTCCCGAACCCATTGTATAACTTCCCATAGGAACATAAGTCATACCGAATGGATCGGGTTGATAGAACTTTTCCCTTTTCTCAACGCCGATCAATTCACCGTTTCCGGTATTTCGACAACTAGCCATGAGAATGATCACAAGAGAAATGAAAAGCAGTTTCTTCATTGCAATTTATTTTTATTTTGACTCCCTATTACCCTGTTAGTTAGGCCAGAAAACCTAATGCACTGTAATTATGTTATTTCCATCCCACTTTTCACCTCTTCCCGGGTAATCAGACATCACTTTAGTATGCAGATAACGAGGTTTATTTGGCTTTAGTATATTTTCCTTTTTTATTTTTCAACCCGCAAATGTAATGACATCAAGTTTATCCGCCAAATTATAAGAATCTTGTATTCCGATAACCTGTTCTAACTTTTTCCCTTTCGATCTTGAAAATATACCTGACCATAATTTCGTGACTTCCTGTTGCTCCTACCCTTGAAGTTGGAACATCATATGAATATCCGACATCAATATCGTTAAATTTAAAGCCTACCATTAAAGCAAATGCATCATTGATGCGATAGCTTGCCCCTCCCCATATTTTTTTGTTATAGGTCGCCAATGCATTCACATCGGCCTGCATAGTGTTCCCATCCGATTTCAGATAAAGAGATGGGGTAAGGACGTATCCCGGGAATGCCGGGAAAGTAAAGTCATAACCTCCTGTCAGGTAATAATGCCTGCGCAGTTTGAACTGTCCGGTTTGCCCTGATTTTGCCAGGAATTTTGAGGACTCCAGCAATTGAGTGGAAGAAGCAGATAAATAATATTTTGGTGCTGCCATATAGAAACCGGCAGAAAGGTCAGTGAAAATTACCCCTTCGGAAGAAGTAAACCCGGTTATCGCCGGATCATCAGGATTTACCACCTGTAAGTTATCCCCGAAATCCACTGATTTATTCAGAAAACTTCCGTTGATACCGAAACCCATCCTTGTTGCTCCTTTGGTCGTATGATAAGCATACCCGATTTTCAGGGTCATATCTTTGAAAAAGCCGTATTTATCCTGCACAATTGAAAGCCCAACCCCTCCATGAAGTAAACGGATCGGAGCATCCGCCGAAACCACAAAAGTTTCAGGAGCTACTTTATTCCCATTGTCATCTTTGAATCCCAACCACTGTTCCCTCAATAATCCGGTAACACATATTCCTTCTGTCATACCAAAATGGCCAGGGTTGACCGATGACAGATTGAACATATTTTGCGTAAACTGCGGTTCCTGCTGGGCGGATAAACTTCCACCCCATAAGGAGACTAGCAGCATGGCACAAAAAAGTATATGGGTAGAAATCTTATTCAGCATGGTTTAAACAGCTCCGAAAAGCGCGGCTAAAGTAGTAATAATTTATTTTCTCAGACACAGTTTATTATAGGTTTCATGAATATTCTCTCCATTACTTCCAAACTTCAACCTTAAACCCAGGCTATTGATTGATTAGAAACGCTAAACCCAGTCAGAGTATTGTTAATTAAAATAATTTAAAAAATAATTAATATTTATTTCATTGATTATGTGACTGTTATAAAATATTTTCATTTTTTTTCGTTTTCTTGTATTACCTTTTTAAGGATTCCACATTAATGATATAAGAGCAACACTTAGCTGTCTTTTTAAAAAGTTCTTTCATAAGATGATTTATTAACAGCTAAAAGTTAATAAATAATTTAAAAAAGTTAAGTAACGGATTTTTATACAATAATTTTGCTCAGGAAAACAAACGGAAATCACAGCCAGTCTGGGATTCCAATAACGATAAGGTTAATTAAATCATAGTTTGGGTTTTTGGTTAATTGATCTAAGGGGCAGCATTCGCTGCCCCTGCCTATTTTATGGCATTTCCAATTCAGCGATATCATTATATAATTCAGATATATATGTTATAATTATCTCAATATCAAATCAATAAATTCCTACATTAGTTCTGCCAAACAACCTTGAACGGATTCAGATTTTTAAAATCAGTGAAATTTTAGTTGTCAGCTTTTCAAGGCTGAATTTGTGTCTCTTGTAAAAGTTCAGAACTTTGCATCCTGAATTCATTTCTCATTAAACGATATTCCTATGCAAATCCAGTCAGAAAAAGTATTTTCCAGGAAGTGGTTCCTGAGCTATACCCTGATAATCCTTGGCTCATTTATCCTGGCTGCAGGGTTTGTGTTTTTCATTTCTCCTTATCGCATTGTACCGGGAGGGGTATATGGGATTGCCATCGTCATTCACCACATGACTAAAGGAATGTTTGACTGGGCTCCGGAGGGACTTCCTATAGGATTGATGGGTTTAATTATGAATATCCCGCTCACCATTATTGGAGTTAAAGTATTGGGACCCAGATTCGGGATAAAGACAGTGGTTGGATTTGTTCTTTCTTCTGTTTTTATGGATGGAATCACCTATTTCTGGGGAGAGGCTCCATTGGTAGTGGGAGATGCTCTCCTGTCTTCAATCTTTGGCGGCGTTCTGGTAGGTATAGGATTAGGCATGATTTTCAAAGCCAAAGCTACTTCCGGGGGCTCAGATATTATCGCTATGATTATAGCAAAATATACAAGTCTGCCATTGGGGCAATTAATGATTTATGTTGATTCGGTGATTGTACTTATCGGACTTGTCGTATTTGCCGACTGGAAAATCCCTTTGTACTCCTGGATAGTGATCTTTGTAACCGGAAAAGTGATTGATGTTGTTTTACAAGGAATCAGCTACGATAAGACCCTGTTTATCATTTCAGAAAAATATGAAGAGATCAGGGAAAGAATCATTGTAGACCTGAATCGCGGGGGTACCTATATTCCGGGGAAAGGAATGTTTAATGGCTCTGATAAAACCATTATCTTCACCGTAGTGAACAGAAGAGAGATGGCTATACTTGAAGAATTCATCCATAAAATTGATCCGCATGCATTTGTAACAGTTCTTGAAGCCAATGAGATCCTGGGTGAAGGTTTTAAATCGCTAAAAGAAAAGATTGAAGAATAAATGAAAATTGGCAAGAAGCGGCAGTGTCAATGGCTCCAATTTTTCTATTCTGACTCCTGAATACTGAATTCTGAATTCTTTTTGTACTACATATTAACAATTTTAAACAGTTTCTAAGTAATCTAACACGAGATAATCATTTGAATGTCAAATAGAATCGCATGATCCCAAAACCTATTTTACTGCAAAGTGAGAAAGTATTCTCTGCAACATGGTTCAAATCCTACCTGTTGATTCTCATTGGAACCTTTATCATGGCTTCCGGATATGTATTGTTTATAAGTCCGAATAAGATTGTGCCAGGAGGGATTTATGGAATTTCCATTATGCTTCACCATTTAATGGGCTTACCGATTGGTATCACTGCACTGGCATTTAATATACCACTTACCATCATTGGTACACGGATACTGGGTCCGCGCTTTGGCACCAAGACTGTTGTAGCTTTTATACTTACTTCTGTTTTTGTCGACTTAATTTCCTATTACCAGGGGAACCAACCTTTGATTGAAGGTGAAGTCCTGGTTTCCTGCATCTTTGGTGGACTTTTGATCGGTATCGGGGTTGCTTTAACCTTTAAAGCAAAGGCAACCAGCGGTGGGACGGATGTTGTGGCAATGATTCTTGCCAAATATACAAGACTCCCATTGGGGCAGTTGATGATGATGGTTGATTCGACCATCGTATTGCTCAGTTATTTTGCATTTGGCGACTGGAAAATCCCCCTTTTCAGCTGGATCACAATTTTTGTCATGGGTCGTGTTGTGGATACAGTGATGCATGGATTCTCCTATGATAAAACCTTGTTCATCATCTCTGATAAGCATCAGGAGATTAGAACCAGGATCATTGAAGACCTTAGAAGGGGCGGGACCTTTCTACATGGTGAAGGCATGTATAACCACTCACAGAAACAGATCATTTTCACAGTGGTGAATCCAAGGGAATTGTATATGCTTGAAGACTATATACACAAGGTAGATCCGGAAGCTTTTGTAGCAGTTCTGGATGCCTATGAAATACTTGGGAAAGGCTTCAAATCACTTAAAGAAAAGGTTGAAGACCAATAATGACATTGAATACTAGCTTTTCTGAAGCTATTTCACCCTGTTTCGGGCGTCTTCTTTGATTTTCTCTGCCTCCAGCCTCGCTTTTTCCAGCATAGCATCAGATCGTTGCTTAGCTTCATCTAACAGCTTCTTTGACTTATTATCCGCTTCTTTCTTCAATTTTTCAGCGGTCTTTTTAGCTGCCATTTCAGCAATCATTCCATTCTTCTTTCCTTCAGCGATCACTTTATTTCCTGTGGAATCAGCCTGGGCTTTGATCTTATCAGCTGCAAATCCGGCTGATTTCAGCACCTGGTCACTTTGGGCTTTTGCCAGGGAAAGAACTCTTGCTGCCTGAACTTCAGCTTCATCAATCCATTTATTGGCCTCGACCTTTGCCTTTGCAATCACTTCTTCCTTTTTCTGTTGAACCACGGCAATGGCTTGTTGTTTCAGGTCTTCTACTACATCTGCCATAGCTTGTTTGATACCGGCGGTAATTTTGGGATCCGTAATAGTTCCACCAATAAGCAAAGTAACCGGAACCATCTCGCCTAAATTCACTTTAAGCCCCTTTTTGGATGCATCAGAAACCAATCCGTTCAGCACTCCATTAGCTTTTCCGCCAAAATCGGAGCGGGGGATCTCAAGGTTTAATACGAAGTTGATGGCCTGATCCAATCCAATGGTACCAGAGAAATTGGACTTATACGAAGCTAGTTTGAAATCCATAGGTTTCACTGTAGCTTTTCCATCTACCAGGTCGAAGGAGAGATTTATTTTTTCTAAGGATGGACGTCTAAGTTTTTCAATCTTAAGAACATCAGCTATCACATTGAATGTGTTAATATTATCAACTGATAGGAGGTCAGATAAAAGTAGCCCATCTCCTGCCAAAGAGGCTAATTCAGGCATCATATCCTGTTTCAGGTTTCCTTTGAAAGCCAGGTTAGTGGAGATTTTTCCATTCAGCTTTTCAGTGATAGGTGCGAATGCCTGCAGGGTACTGAAGTTATTAAAGGCTGATTTCACTTCTATGTCCTTTATCCTGATATCCATATCAACCTTTGGCTTTTTCGGATCAAAGGTGTTATAACTGCCATTCAGGGCCATGTTTCCTCCCAGCATCCTGACATTCAGTCCTTGAAGGAACAGGGTCTTATCTTTGATCTTCACCGTTCCAACAGCATCTTCCATTATATAATCGTCATAACTTATTTTCCTGAAGCTGGACTGAAGGGTAAAGTCAATATTGGCCGGAATCTCAACAACTGCAAGTGCTGAAGTATCTGAGGTGGTTCCAGTTGCAGACGGTGTCATGAAACTATTCAGATCCATATTGCCCGAACTCGTCTTCAGCTCACCTTTTAATACTGCATTGTCTTTGAAAAGATATGCAATGTAATTCTCAATCTTGCCTTCGGCTGACATATCACTATTCCCGACTTTCATAACAAAACCGGACAAAGAAATAAATGCCGGGGAAAAATCTATACGGGCTGATGGGATCGCAATTGGCATCGGGACATCCGGACTTGAGATGCTCACTTTTTCTGCAATTGCAAAACCAGCGGCATCAAACTGCTCATACAATCCCTTTTCAATAGTGGAAAGCTTCCCGTTTAGCCTGATATCCGCACTCATTGAACCTGCAAGACTGGTATTCTGAGGCAATGGATAGAAACGTGCAATATCCTGTAAATTCAGAACCCCTTTGAGTGTTCCTTTGATTTCCGGGTCGGAATCGGGGGTTCTGAGAGAGAATGTTGCATCAATAGGATTTTGAATTACCCGGAGATGCAGTTTGGGTACATCTACTATTGTATGGTCAATAATTCCGTCAGGATTTGAAACAGAGGCTATGATATTAATTTGGCTTACATTTCCCGGCATTGAAGGATAGCTGAACATTCCGTTGGTAATCTTCAGATTCAGGCCGAAGGAGGGAATGGTCAGATCGGTATATTTTCCTTTCACAAATCCATCGAAAGATAGTGTACCCTCTGTTTTAACAGACTCAAAATCCTTTGAATAAATGGCAGGAACCAAAGAAAGAAAGGATTTGAAAGTATTTTCCTGTGCCGAAAACTTTACATCCATATCATATCCGTCTTCGGGCATGGAAAAGAATCCATCGGCTAACAGGTTGAGGTCATTCAAGGCAAGAGAAGCTTTTGTGAATGTAAACTTCCATTGCGTCAGATCGGCCTCAAGCTTTGTAACCAGGTGAGCCCTGGTTCTCCCAAGATAGCGCACACCATCATAATCAGCTGTCAAAGCAGCCACTTCTGCATCAACATCAAGGGTTGTGACATCAGCAGTCATATCTCCTTTCAGAGTTCCCGTCAATCCATTCATCCCAAAAAACATGGGGGTTTCGGCATCATCATATACCAGGCTGGCATCGCTGATCTCAATTTTATTCAGCTTCACCTTGAACGCTGATGCAGTAGTAGTTGTATCAATGGTTTCGGAAGGTTTCGTGATATCCCAGTTGACTTTTCCATCCTTCAGTACTTTCAGGAGAATAGAAGGATGGTTAAGAATGATACGACCTACTTCATATTCTTTCCCGCGAATAACGCTGAAAAGGTCAAGTGTTACCTCAAAGGATGGAATATCAGCCAGGGTGTCTTCTTTGAATTCATTGATGCCGACAACAGACAGATCTTTGAGCTTCAAAGTCATATCAGGAAAATGGCTGAACATCGATAATCCTACGCTACCGAATTTCACAGTAGCATTCAGATTTTTATTGATCTCCACCTCGACTTTTTCCCGGATCTTGCCTTTGAAGGCAAATGGCAGGACAAACATAAGTACAAGGATGGATACGATAACAATGAGGAAGATCTTGATCGCCTTTTTCATACATAGTCGGATTTATCAATTAACGCTGGCAATGGGCCAGAATTATATGCTTTAACAATTATTACAAAGATAACTAATATGGTCTCTGACTGGGGGGAGGTCGGATGTCGGATATCGGATGTCGGATGCCATGTCGGAGTGTGTTGGATGTCGGATGTCGGATGTTTGGATGTCGGATGTCGGATGTTGGATGTCGGATGTTTGATGTCGGATCATCACATGTTACATGGCACCTTCCCCTCAGCACCCAGAGCCAAAGGCTCCCCTTTGGGGCACAAGGCACATCGGCACCCCGGCACTCAGCACTCGGCACTCGGCACTCAGAGCCAATGGCTCCCATTTGGGGCAATGACACCTGCACGACTGATAGAATTATCAATATTGAACAAGATCGCCCCGGTCAAGCGGGTTTTAGATTTTGGATTGCGGATTTCGGAACTGGGTTTGGATTGTAGGCACTGCAAATGGCACATTGGCACATTGGCACATTGGCACATCGGCACACCGGCACATTGGCATCCCGGCACTCAGCACCCAGCACTCAGCACTCAGCACTTTTCGTGACTGGCGATCATGGAATAAAAACCTTCTGAACAAGGTTCGAACTGTTGCTATTTAGCTTTACGATATAAATCCCTTTGGGTAAATGAAGAGGGATACTCCCATTGCCTGTAAATGAAAGCGGCTTTGCATACTGGCAAATCCCCCCGGTTGAATAAATGCTAATACTGGTTTGTTCGGTAACATTTTCAATACGCATCTCACCATTCAAAGGATATACTTTCAATTCATCATACTCTGTTTCACCAATTCCGGTTGGCTGAAAATGGAGCATAAATCGGGAGGAATCCTGACCAATAGAGGCCTCAAAATGGTAAACCGGGTCAAGGGAAAGATTATGATCTGATTTAGCAAGCTGATCATATAAAAAAACCTGCTGTTCAATTAGTTCAAGACCATAAGCCTCTATCTGGTGAGACCCATTCACACTGGCACTAAAAATAAAGTGCATGTTGGTTTCACTGTTTAACTCAGGAATACTGTTAGTGCTAAGCCTTATACCATTAGACTCGGTATAAAAAACAGGGCCGTCACCCGCCTGAAATTCTGCATCGTACAGCAGATCGAAACCGTCAGTGGCGTTCGGATTGATGATAATATAACATTCCTTTACTGATCCTTCTTCCAGGTTAAATGCGGAAAGTCCGATCCAGCCGCCCAGTTTTTTTTCACCCCCGGTGCAAGAGAAAGAGGAGTTGTTGTTGCCATAAATAGCCTGCTGTCCGGTGTCTCCGGCTATTAAAGGGTTGGCAAGACAAAATGAACAGAATGACAGCAATAAAGTAAGGAGCATGCCAATGTTTTGTTGACGAGTAAAGGTAGTATTCATAGCAGAACTAGTTTTCAATCACCCTTTAATCCATAAATTTCAGATAGGTAATCCGTAAATTCAGGAATTATTTTTGAAAAGCATACTGAATCCCTAAGAAAATACTTAAAGGGAATGAATGCCTTTATAAAAAAGCTGAGAAGGTACGGGGCAACCTATTTCAGGTAATATCATCGACAGGAATCTGGCGGTCCATAAATCGCCTGATACCGAATGCCAATCCGAGAGTTACAAGCATTGAAATTCCTGCACCCAGGGGAGAACCTTTTTGGGTAGAAGTGGGATTTTCATTTTTTTGTTTAGAAGATTCAGAAAGCTGGTTTCCCTGTGGAGATCCTGCTGAAAGTAAGGTGGATGTTAAGATGCATACTAGTAATACAAATAAGGGTTTTAGCAATTTCATAACAATACTCTAAATTTAAAGGGTTATTTGGTTAATAAACTGAGGTAATTCTATATCAATTCCTGACTGGCAGGTTTATAGATAGCAATCATTGACCAACTCATGAAATATTCTCCGGAATGATTAATTCATGAAGCCGTTTAGAATTTATTGCCCATTACTTGAATTGTAACCCCTGATAAGTGAAATAATTTCATTCAAGATCAATCCCACAAAGGGATAGGTGATTCATAACAGTATAATTCTAAAAGATTTACAAGCTGAAAACAATCGCTTTTTGATTCTTATTATTTCATCTAAGTGAATAATCCTGAAAGTCATTGCATCATCGAATCTTTTGAAAGCAGTGCTTCTGAATTATAATGACTATACCCATAAAAAAAGCCCCGAAAAGGGGCTTTTTAAAAGCAAACTGAATTTATTGTTTTTGTTGATCTTGTTGTTCCTGCTCGCGGGCTGCCTTTTGAAGGAATTTCTTCTTTGCTTCCATTCCTGCAAGTTCTTCTTTAGCTTTGGCAATCTTGGCTTCAAACTCTGATTTCAGGACATTGGCTTGTTTTGAATTGGCAAAGAACCCGATATTATTTTCCCAAAGGAGGATCTCTTCTTTAAGTTCATCAATCTTTGACTGAAGGGTATTGCGTTCCTTATTGATGATCCTGTGGGCATCAGGTTGTTCCTTCACATTATCGAAACGGTTCCTGTAATTGGAGAACCTTTGCTCGGATGCCTCCATCTTGAGTTTGTCGTAAATCTTATTCACAGCTGTTTTATATTCAGCATGAAGGCGGTCTTTTTCTTTAATAGGGACATGACCGGTTTCCATCCAGACTCTTTGCAGTTCTTTAACAGTATCAAGATTGGCTTGCCTGTCTTCGGTATATTCAAAGTTCTCGAGTTTTTTGATCAATTCGAGTTTGATATTCAGATTTTCACCTTCAGCACTCTGCATAGTTTTGAAGAACTCCGACTTACGCTGGAAGAATTCATCGCAGGCTGCACGGAAACGTTTCCATATCTTATCGCTATGTTTACGAGGCACCGGACCAATTTTCTTCCATTCTTCCTGCAAATTGATAAGGTCACGGGAAGCATTTCTCCATTCGGTACTCTGACGCAGAGCTTCAGCCTGTGCACAAAGATCTACTTTCAGATTGTAGTTATGCAGTTGTTGTTCCTTCAGTTTTCCGAAGAAATCTTTCTTAATGGCAAAATAATTATCAAGTTGACCTTTGAATCTCAGCCAAACTTCATTGTTCAACTTTGGAGAAGCCTGGCCAATTGATTTCCACATCTTCAGGAGCTCATTTACCTGCTGGGTACTCTCCTGCCATTGCTTGATAGAAGAATACTCCTTACTTACAAGTTGTTCAGCCTGTTCACAAAGGACAATTTTCGCACCATAATTGGCATCCTGTTCTTCCTGGATTTTACCATAGAATTCATGGCGCCTTTCATTAATTTTATCAGATGCAGTTTTAAAACGATCCCAAACTTCTTCTCTCTTATCCTGTGGAACGGGGCCCAGTTCTTTCCATTCTTCGTGAAGTTCCTGAAGACGTTTGAAAGCCTTGGTAATGGAAGTTTCGATGATCAGTTCTTCAGCTTTTTCACAAAGCTCAATTTTATGTTCCAGGTTTTTTCTTAGGTCAAGGTCTTTGAGTTCCTTATTGATTTTAACCTTATCAAAAAACTTTTCAATCAGGAAATGATAATTCTGCCACATTCCCGGAGCTTCATTCTTCGGAACCATCCCGATTGATTTCCACTTATCCTGCAAAACCTTGAAATCATCATAGGTCTTTTTCAGTGTTTCTTCGGAAGAAATCAATGTTTTCAGTTCATCAAGAATCTGCTTCTTTGCTTCAAGGTTATGCACCTTTTCCTTCTCAAGAAGCTCGGCATGTAAAAATTTATTGTGTTTATATATATTGAACGCCGCCTTGAATCTTTCTTCAAGTGGATCTGTCGTTTCAAAACTCTCGGCTTCCTCTTCAGCAGCCGCCTTTTGGTACATCGATTCTCTCTCTTCGTTGGAACGTTTGAGATAGGCGACTTTGATGAGGGCCACCATATTTTTGATGGCATTCGCATCTTCATTCTTTACCGTTTCCTCAAGGAGTTCCACCAATTGCATGCGGTTCCGGTGATCAAGGTCAATGGCTTCAGCTACTTCAACTTCTTCTTCGTCTTCCTCAGCTTCTTCATGAGCCTGAACTTTCGAGGCTTCCTGAACAGGAACTTCCGCAGTTTCCACTTCAGCAACCACTTCAGGGACAATAGTTTCTTCTGCTTCAGCTTCGGGAGTTTCAATTATTTCTTCCACCTCAGCAACAGGAGTTTCTTCCACCTCTGCAACAGGAGTTTCTTCCACTTCAGCAGCCGGGGCTTCTTCAACCTCTGCAACTGGAGTTTCTTCTACTTCCGCAACAACCTCAGTAACAGGAGCTTCTTCAACTTCTGCACTTTCAGGCATTTTCTCAGGTTCTTGTATTTCTATTTCTGCAGCTACTTCCTCAATTTCAGTCACAGCTGTTGCTTCCTCTTTTAAAGGTTCTTCAGCAACTTCTGTTTCTGAATCTTCAGGGGTGGTTTCTTCTGCAGGGGGTGTAGTCATTTCTGACTTTGGATTCTCCTCATCGTGGCTAAGCTTAGCCTCCTCGGGATTTTGGTCTGAATGCGTGTTTTCCTTCATGGTACAAATGAATGTTAGGGTTGTTGAATTAGATTACTATAAAAAAATTTCCCCAAGCTTTCTCAAGACAGGGAAGGTCGATTCGGTTGATTATCTCCTTGCGTTCCGGGCAAAGGAGTGCAAAAATATAAATTATCCAGATTGGACACCAATAAGTTGCAACTTTATATGATGTTTTTATACAAGCGTTGATACAAGGGGCTGTCAATTCAATGCCTGCCGGTTAAAAAGGATATACCCTATATTCAGGAAGAAAGAATATGGCTTTTCTTCTTTCCCAAAATAAGAATATGAAACACTTAGGGGGCCGATCGGACTTTGATAGATCAAAGAAGTTGATCCGGCATAATTAAGGTAATTAAATACAGGCCCGTATTTTGCCTGTCTGTTGTTATCCTGCAATAGTTGTCTATAGGGAATCATCACAAATCCTTCAATCCTCATATCCACATTTTTCCACAATGTCAGGATATTCCTCTGACCAGCAGCGAAATACACCGGATTTCTGAAGGTAGGAAGAAAAAGTGTAGCCATTTCCGGAATCGGACTAAAACCAGGTGATGCTAAGAGAGTAGATGTATAATTCCGGAAGAGATGCTGAAATGACATCATGGCTTCAAGGTAAAATCCTCCGGTATATGGGCCTCTTTTACTAAAGTACTTTTCATAACAAATATTGGCCTGAATATAATTATGGGCTTGCTCGAAATCAGTCCTTTCAAGCCCGGTTGAACCCGGTTTATGCTCTTCCATTGAGGAGATAAACCTGACCTGGCTATAAAACCTTTCACCTTTGTTGGCATATTGCTTCCGGTTTAAGGAATTGGATTCTATTGCAAACAAAGGGCTATAAAACTCAATAGTTGTTTTATCAAGGGTGTCTTTCGAAGTAAAGGTGTTGGTCTGGTAATAGCTGTCAATTATCTGACCAACATTTAAAGCAAGTTCAATTTTAGTTTTATGCTTTATCGGGAAACCGAACCTGAAGTCCCAATAGTTTTCCCCATGTTTTAAATATACAGGTGTTTCATAATCAAAGAAATAGGTATTTGAAGTATTCATATAATTAAACCGGTTACCGATATAGCTGCTTTCAAGAAAGAAAGGGATACGGCTTGGGAATTCAACACGGCCTCCCAGCTTAACAGAATTATAAAACCGCCCGATGTAGGCATTGAACTCCATGGAAGTAGCAATCTTCGACCAATAGGTGTATTGAAGGCGGAGAAATACTTCATTATTGGCTTTAGATGAGATATTTCCACCGAAATCAGCAGTGACATTATTCTCCCTGCTGGCCTGAATATGCAATTCATAACCCTTAAGTTCGGGTGAATAGTGGATTTGCGGATACGTATGAGAAACCCGATTCTCGGCAAGCAATCGGAAATATTCCCCTTTTACCTCTTCCAGGGTAGTGGTATCTAGTATTGCCCGATAGCGATATTTACGGGGAAGCTCATGTTGCAATAATTTCTTCACATAAGTGTATTGCCCATCAGTGAGCCCGGAAATACTGTATTTTTTTATATCATAATACGGCTTTTTCTGGTTGAATGCACTTCTCAAAGCAGAACGCTGTTCCTGTGAAACCGAATCCAGTACAAACTTCCTGATCTCAGGAAGCATTCGCTGAGCTGCAACATACCCGCTATCAATAAACTCCCTGGAATGTGAAAAATCTATCACATTTACAGCTTTGAGTTCAGGTTCAATCATTACCCCACTTTCACAAATCACATCATATTTTGATTTCTCCATCAGCATATTTGTAAGCTGGGAAACCACATTGTCATCGGAGGGTGGACGGGCATTACTGGATGCTTTACTTCCGATAATTATGTCCGGGAAGAAATCTTCGTAGGCTACATCTGAAGGAAAGTTATTATACATTCCGCCATCGAACAGCAATTTCCCGTCAATGCGAATGGGTTTAAAGTAAAAAGGAAATGTCATGGATGCCCGGATAGCAGAACCAAGATCCCCTGATTTAAGAACTATCGATTTATTTTCATCCACATCAGCTGCAACACAACGAAATGGGACCATCAGGCTGTCAAAATTGTAGTTTGCAGCCGCTGAAGCACTTCCAAACAGCTCAAGGAAAGCAAAATCCATTCTGACCGGAGAAACAATATTTGTTGGTAGTTGAGTTTGAAGCACAGAATCATACCTGAACCTGAAGGTCATCCATGATGCATCAGGGTATGATTGCCGGAAGAAATAATAGTACTTTGATTCAATCTTTCCGGTAACCCATTCATTAAATTCTTCGGAGGAGATGATATTCTCCATATCGGATGGAGAATACCCTGCTGCATACAAGCCTCCAATAATCGCCCCCATGGAGGTGCCTGCAATATAGTCAATGGGAATACACGCTTCTTCCAGGGCTTTCAAAACACCAATGTGACAAACCCCTTTAGCACCTCCTCCACTTAGTACAACAGCTACCTTCTGTGCTTGCACCAGGGAAGTGGTCAGCAAGAAAAGAAAAAAGAGAAAAATGTATTGAGTAAACCTTTGTCGCATGCAATTGAACATATAGAAACAAAACGGATACAAAAATAACTTATTGTCCTGCAAAAGGTCAACAAAAAATTGAGTAATTTCTTCAGGCAAAAAAGACCATCCCCTAAATATTTTTCCTTTGATTCAGGAGAAATATCGTCGGGGGATGATCATATTAAATAAGACTAAAATAGTTACCCGAAGAGGATCTTTCTTGCATTTACACTTTTTGCAATGCCTGGTCCAGATCAGCAATCAAATCTTCAACATCTTCAATTCCAACCGAGTAACGCACAAGGCCATCGGTAATCCCTGCCTTTGCTTTTCCATCAGCAGATACCTTTGAATGGGTCATGGATGCAGGATGTTGAATCAGGGTTTCAACCCCACCGAGAGAAACAGCCAGGATAGCCAGTTTTACATTATTCATCAGTGTTTTGCCTGCATTCAGTCCACCTTTCAGTTCAAAACTGATCATTGAACCCGGGCCATTCATCTGTTTTTTGGCCAGCTCATATTGTGGATGAGATGGTAAACCAGGATAACGCACCCAATCTACCTTTGGATGGTTTTCGAGGAAGGAGGCCAGTTTCATTGCATTTTGCTGAGAACGGTCGATACGGATACCCAGGGTTTTAAGTCCGCGGATAGCAAGGTATGCCTGGTGGGGATCCATATTGAAGCCAAGATTAACCATATTGGAGCGGAGTTTCTTATACAAGGCTTCATCCCTGGCGATGATAATACCTGCTACTACATCAGCATGACCATTGATGAACTTTGTCATGGAGTGTAGAACAATATCAACACCCATATCGAGGGGTTTCTGGAGGTAAGGGCTACAGAAGGTATTATCCACAGCAACGGGAATTCCGTGCTCCTTTCCAAGAGCAGCACAAGCATGGAGATCGGTAATATCCATGGTAGGATTTGAAGGTGTTTCGATATAAATCAGCTTTGTATTGGGTCTGATTGCTTTTCTTATCTCTTCAATATCGGCGGTATTCACAAAAGAGGCTTCAACACCGAAACGGGTGTATTGTTGCTCAAGAATCACTCTTGATGGCCCATATACTGCTGCTGAGCTCACCACATGGGCACCCTGGCCAAGAAAAGAGAAATAGACGGTATTCACTGCTCCCATGCCTGAACTGGTAGCAATGGCTCCAAACCCATTTTCCAGCAAGGCAATTTGTTTCTCAAGCGCATTGATGGTAGGATTGGCAATACGGGTATAGATGTATCCATCGCTTTCCCCTGAAAAGCACCTGGCACCATGATCTGCATCTTCAAACACAAAGGTTGATGTCTGGTAAATGGGAACTGTTGCACTTCCCAACGGGTCTTTAAAGCCACCGCCATGGATGAGCTTTGAATTAAAACCAAGGTCTTTTGAATCCATTTTTGTACTTTATGATGAGTGTTAAATATTATGAGATTTCAACGGATAGCCTGAAGGAGATTTTTCCATAGCTGCGCAAAGATAGGTTCCAATTCTGAATCGAGGGCAGTAAATGTTGAAGAGTTTTCATGGTTTAATTTCTCAAGGAAAGGGATGACGCCAAGGAATGGAATATTCTGTAATGCAGCATAATTTTTAATCTCATCCAGACAAGTTTTTTCATCCCTGAAATAATTCACTACGATACTATATCGGATGTTGGATTTATCCAATTCCTCCCTGAGCATGCTGACATTTCTTTCCCAACCCTGGATAGCCCGTGTCATGATGACAGCAAGGGATGTATTTTTCAGTGCGATCTTCACCTTCCCTGTAATACCCGGACCCAGGTCACAAATAGAGATAGCACCAGGCACCCGGTAATTATCCAATGCACAAACCAGGGGTAAGAGGAAATCATGATGATCCTCCCCTTTTCCAATGGTGATAAAATTTCCATTGGACCGACCCTGAAGTATATACCCTGTCAATCGTTCTTTTCGTGAAATACCATGTATACTGCATCCATCCACACAATCGCCGCATGCTTCACATTTGTCCGGATCAATCTCGATTTTTGGAATATCCCTGTTCAGATGCAGCGCACCGCATTCACAATAGCTCACACAAGCCCCGCAGTATTTACAGTGGTCTTTATCGATCCTGGGAAATCCGGCAAAGACTTCAGTAGCATCAAATCTCAGGGATTGCTGGTAATTTAACAAATCAGGTTTTTCGATATCATACCCCATCAGTTGAAGGGTATTTTCATTGTTTTTCCTGGCTGCCTCGAATAGCATATGTGCCAGCAAGGTCCTCCCTGCGGCACTTTCATGACTAATGATGGATATCTTCTTATTCAACAGCCAGGAGTTTTATTTTGATTTCATCAGCCTTGCTGCAAACCCACCCAATGCAGTGCGGGATGGAGATCGCCTGAAAACTCCTTCATTGGAGCTTTTAACATCTTCAATGGTGTAAAAGGCAGTAGGGTTGAATTCATGCACCGTTTGCACAAAACCCTGGATTTCTTTCCTGCGGATGATAGAGAATATTATTTTAATTTTCCCTTTTGCCCCTTCTCCATCCACCAGGGTGAGTCCAAAATTTTGTGAAGTGAGTGCATTCACCAATTCAGGGGATTCCGGGAAAGAATTACCCTAATAATTACTGTTCCCAGTGAAAGCCTCTCTTCCAACTTGATACCAATGAAATTTCCCATAGCAAAACCTGCACCATAGGCTATATAGCTGAGCCAGTTATCAAGATGCTGCATAATCTGTCCTACAGCAAGCAGCCAGATGATCACTTCAAAAAAGCCAAGAAAAGGCGCAATATACTTGAGTCCCTTGGAAATAAATATAAGGCGCATCGTGCCAATGCTTTGATCCAAAATCCTGGCAAAGAAGATCAGGAGTGGAAGAATGACCCAGGAAAATAAGGTGGTGTCAGTTGCTATGGAGAACATGATAATACAGGTTTTCAGCGGGCAAAATTACGGTTTATGATGGCATGAAAATAATTAAATGTTAATAGATTGTCCCGTGACGGCTGGCGCGCGTCTCCCGACGCGTGACTGCTGGCGCGCGTCTCCCGACGCGTGACTGCTGGCGCGTGTCTCCCGACGCGTGACTGCTGGCGCGCGTCTCCCGACGCGTGACTGCTGGCGCGCGTCTCCCGACGCGTGACTGCTGGCGCGCGTCTCCCGACGCGTGACTGCTGGCGCGCGACGCGTGACGCTGGCGCGCCCTCCCAACGCGTAACTGCTGGCGCGCGTCTCCTGACGCGTGACTGCTGGCGCGCGTCTCCCGACGCGTGACTGCTGGCGCGCGTCTCCCGACGCGTGACTGCTGGCGCGCGTCTCCCGACGCGTGACTGCTGGCGCGCGTCTCCCGACGCGTGACTGCTGGCGCGCGTCTCCCGACGCGTGACGGCACTATCTAACAGTCTTCTCTTACCACAAACTTAATAATTCCACTTTTATCAATGAATCCTTATCTGCATAATTAGAAGCAGAACTAAATTTATACTCCCAGGGAGTACTGCACAAACCATATTCAACAGGATTGTTATGGATATAAGATAGTTTCTCCATAAGAAACTTATTGCTGTATAGTAATTTGGCCATATTACCATCTTGCCAGACTTTGTAGTTTGTTATCCTTTTTAATGGCTTTCCAGCTTCCGAAAATTGGCTCAAAACATCCATATACCCTTCTGGTTTGTCTTGCTCGAGTTTATTAACAATAGCCCTGGCTGTAAATTTCTTTAAATCACGCAATATCTCCGAGATTGAAAATTTACCAACTGCCTGAATTATCATATGCACATGATTAGGCATAATGCAATATCCATATACAACCAAACCTTTATTTGTCTGGTAAAATTTTATGGCATCAATGATTAGTAGTTTGTAGCTATCATCGGCCAATACTTTAATCCAATCAACTATTGTGAAGGTGACAAAATATGCTTCATCACCATCAAATATTTTGTATTTGTCTGACATAACAAGGCAAGATAATAAAAAAAATCATAGAATGGGAAATCGTACTGTCACGCGTCGGGAGACGCGCGCCAGCGGAGGAAAATGGTGCCGTCACGCGTCAGGAGGAAAAAGGTGCCGTCACGCGTCAGGAGACGCGCGCCAGCGGTGATATTGTCACGCGCCAGGAGACGCGCGCCAGCGGGGAAAACAGTGCCGTCACGCGTCAGGAGACGCGCGCCAGCGGGGAAAATGGTCGTCACGCGTCAGGAGACGCGCGCCAGCGGGGGAAAATGGTGCCGTCACGCGTCAGGAGACGCGCGCCAGCGGTGATATTGTCACGCGTCGGGAGACGCGAGCCAGCGGTGGACAATGGTGCCGTCACGCGTCAGGAGACGCGCGCCAGAGGGGGTGCCGTCACGCGTCGGGAGACGCGCGCCAGCCACGCGCGCCAGCGAAATTGTAAGGCATCAGTTCTGAATTAGATTACAATTGCAGTTTCCTGTTTTAAGTATAAAGGAGAAATCTTCCACCTGATAAAAAAACTTCCAGGTTGGAACATCAATTTGTCCTGCGATATTCGACAGAAAATCAATGGAAGGCTGTTGATTTAATCCATCCTTGCCAATAAAATAGGGGGTAAAACAATATCGTTTCCATGGCTTTAATCCTGATATTCTGGCAAAATCACGTGTGTTTTTTACAGGAATGTTCCACCTGTCATCATCAGACGGATGAACCAGATGGCCCTGGCTGCTGTAAACCGGTTTTAATCCCAAATTATACCAGTAGGCACTTGAATTATGAATCCATCCGATAGCTGATTGCCTGTCGGAACCAATCCTGTAGAAATTTTCCACCCGATAATTCCGCCCACGCAAAGTGATTCCATGAAATTTCGGGAATCGCCTGGCTTGAGGATAATCCGCCCAATCTATCATATTTACAAACTGGCTAAGCGCTTTATAATGCATCAGGTACCCTCTTGGTATCACCGCTTCCCAATGCCAGTATAATCCTGAAACACCACCGCTCATCAGCGTAGTCGCCCAGATATTGGAGCGAAATTGCCGATCCGTTACCTCATCAACACCCGGGTCGACATGTCCACCAATCTCACCAAACAGGATAGGCTTACCCCTGAGTATAGCAGACGTTTTTTTCATGACATAATACCGGTCAAAATTGGTTCTTTTGTTTTCACCGTATGCATGTAGGTTAACCAGGTCACAATTATCCGAATGCCATACCCAATATTTACTGTTATTGCCACTTAAATGAGTCGCATAGGAACCGCTAATGAGATGTTTCCTATTGTCAAATCCTTTTATAACAGCCGACATTTCATTGAACCAATCCAATACAACAGGTTCAATTAATGAGGATCCTTCAATATTGTCAATTTCTGTTGCTAATTCATACCACGCAATCTGCGTGCTATAACCCCAACGGGCAACCATATACCGTAATTTATTCCTGAATGCTTTCCGGGCAATGCTGTCAGTAAAAAAGTCCATAGGCCTTATGACCGAAGGGATGCCGGTATGATACGGATTTTCAGACCAGTTCCAAAAATCGGGTCCAAAATCAGCATGCTGTAAAAAATTGAACTTTAGAAATATATCAAATGTATCAGCCAATGCAAGAATCTGATCCACTTCCCATGCATGAGCCTGGCGATTTGCATTATAATCCGGTGAATTATTCATCACTTCTACTGATTCATAAACGCCCAGGTGTTCCCATTCAATCTGCAGCCCGGTCCGGTTGATAAAAGAGAGGCTTGCCAGGTTGGCGCCATTCATGTGCAGTTCGCTGAAGAACTTTTGATATTCCCTGCTAATATTATGGTTTACCATTCCCCAACGATACCAGTCTGTATTGAGTCCCAGCAAAGGAAAAGCGGCATCACTCCTGCCCCGGCTGATCATATTCCCGGAATTCACATTGATGTAGCCTTTATGCCGGGATGCAGTGCATTGGAAGGATCCTTCAGCAGATAGCAGTTTGGGCCAATGACTGTTGCTAAATACTGCATGAATTACAAACTTCCATACACCGGGTTCATCGGGGCTAAACCGTATCCGCCAGGGCCAGGGAGTTGGCTTTTCTTCCCAACAGGGATATGCTTTTTCTGTGCAAAATGCCCTGGTGAAATCCCGGTAAAAGAACCCATTAACCCGGAGTATTTTTCCTGAAGGTGACGTAAAAATGGCATACAGGTCAATTTGCTCCGGATCATAGGGGTTGATACCTTCTGTAAAATAAGGCTTCGTAAAAAAGACTGCTATCTCTCTAGTCAGGTAAGCCGGCAGCTGAACCCCAAATTCGATTTTTTGAAACTCGGAAATTGCAGATGAATCTGAATCCAGGCGGCTATACTTTAATGAATCAGATGTATTTTCTGTTGCTTGTAAGAGATCCGGTAAATGAATGGAAAGAGCAAAAGTGGCTTTAGCGGTTATTCCTGAAACCAGCAGGATAATGAATATGCAGCTGAGCCAATGCCCCGCATATCCGGCAGGTATTTTCATGAAAAAGCCAGGAAACTTCCACATTTTTACTACTTATCTCGAAGGGTAAATATAGGAATACTTGTCGGAACGGATCCCGCTTGATGATTAATAACAGATGCAGAGAATCGACGAACCTTTCAAACAAATCGGTAAGTGGCCTGATTCTAAACAATCATGCAGTTCACAATGTTCTATATTTGCCATGCTGCACTTTAGCAGCCATTATTCATCAAAAACTATTCAAATGAACAAGTATTTTCTGCTGGCATCCCTATTATTTTGCTTGTCGATGGCAGGTTTTTCACAAGAGGAGTCAAGGCTACTCCGTTTCCCCACACTTCATGGAAACCATTTAGTTTTCAGCTATGCAGGTGACTTATATGAAGTTGCTGCCTCAGGGGGCATTGCCAGGAAATTAACGAATGATCCCGGCTATGAGATGTTTTCAAAATATTCTCCTGATGGGAGCCAGATAGCTTTTACGGCTCAATATGATGGTAATACCGAGGTATATGTGATGCCTGCAACCGGTGGTATTCCAAAACGTCTTACTATAACAGCCACTTTGGGCAGGGATGATATTTCTGATCGAATGGGCCCTAATAATATCGTAATGGCATGGAGTCCGGATGGCAAATCCATTACCTACCGTTCCAGGAAGCAATCCTATAATGATTTTGTGGGGCAGTTGTTCACTGTTCCGGTAGAAGGCGGATTATCCACTGAATTGCCTTTACCCGCAGGAGGATTCTGTTCATGGTCGGCAGATGGCAAGAAACTGGCCTATAACAGGGTATTCAGAGAATTCAGGACCTGGAAGTATTATAAAGGCGGCATGGCTGATGATATCTGGATTTATGATTTCCCGACAAAAAAACTTCAGAATATTACCAATCATGGATCACAGGATATATTCCCCATGTGGTTCGGGAATGAAATCTATTTCTGTTCCGACCGCGACAGGATTATGAACCTCTTCTGTTACAATATCAGTACCGGTTCAACCCGTAAGGTGACCAATTTCACTGATTATGACATTAAATTCCCTTCTGCAGCTGATCAGAGAATCACCTTTGAACAGGCCGGTTTTATTCACATTTTTGATATTGCTACCCAAACAACTCAAAAAGTCAGTATTGAAATAAAGGATGATTTTATAGGTGGCAGGGCAGAATACAAAGATGCTACCCGCTTTTTAGGAGCAGTAAACCCTTCACCTGATGGCAACCGCATTGTTGCTACTGCCAGGGGTGATATTTTCTCCGTCCCGGTAAAGGAAGGCATCACCCGCAACCTTACAGGAAGCAACCAGGCTCATGACAGGGATGGCGCATGGTCACCCGATGGGAAATGGATCGCCTACCTCAGTGATATCAATGGCGAATATGAAATCTATATTCAGAAACAGGATGGAAGTGAACCCCCTGTTCAGCTTACTACCGGGGCTGATACGTATAAATTTACCTTCCGCTGGTCACCTGACAGCAAGAAAATACTCTGGAATGATAAGATGATGCGTCTGCAATACATTGATATTGAGACTAAAAAAGTAACACTCGTAGATAAATCCAAATTATGGGAATATGGCAGTTTCGACTGGTCGCCTGATAGTAAATGGATTTGTTATTCCCAGATGCAACCCAACCGGTTTAACCAGGTGATTTTGTACCAGTTGGAAACAGCCAGGAAAATCGAAGTAACCGATCAATGGTTCAATAGTGACCAGGCTACATTCAGCAGGGATGGGAAATACCTGGTTTTTGTGTCAGATCGTACTTATAATCCTACTTACAGTGCGGTAGAATGGAATTATGCATACGAAAATATGTCAAAGATATACCTCGTAGCCCTTGCAGCAGACACCCCTTCGCCTTTTGCACTTTCGAATGATGAAGTAAAAATGGAGGAGGCAGAAACTCCAAAAGAAGAGGATGCCAAAGGCAAAGGAAAAGAATCCAAATCGAAAAAAGCTGACAAGGAAAAAGCTGAAACTGAAAAACCAAAGGATATCAAAGTAGATGAGGAAGGGATTCAACAGCGAATCGTGGAATTACCGGTCAAGGCATCGAATTACTTTAACCTGTGGGCTATTGACGATAAGGTTTATTATAATGAAGCCTCTGGCGAGGGATTTAATCTCAAACTCTTTGACCTCAAAGCTAAAAAGGAGACAGAAATCGGGAATAACATGGTTTTTGACATTACAACCAATGGTAAAAAAATGTTAATCCGTCAGAATAACCGCTTTTATATGATCGACCTGCCTTCATCAAAAGTCAACCTCGACAAATCCATTGAGATGAATGATGTCAAAATGTGGGTGGATTACAGGCTGGAATGGAAACAGATTTATGATGAAGCCTGGAGGCAGATGCGTGATTTCTTCTATGTTCCTAATATGCATGGGGTTGACTGGAAATCGATGTACGAAAAATATGCAGTAATGTTACCCTATGTAAACCACCGAAACGACCTTACCTACCTGATCGGGGAAATGATAGGAGAATTGAATGTAGGGCATGCATATATCGGTGGAGGAGAAAGGCCCTCACAGGAGAAAATTGACCTGGGTCTGCTGGGAGCAAGATTAAGCAGGGATGCCTCGGGGTATTATCGCATCGACAGCCTGATGATGGGTGAAAACTGGGCCCGTAACCTGAGATCCCCGCTTACTATGATGGGAGTGGGTGCCAAAAAAGGTGACTTTATTACTTCAGTAAATGGTAAATCCACGAAGGATATGGCTGATATTAACCAGGCCTTCATCAATAAAGCAGGGAAAAATGTTGAAATCACATTAAATTCTGCCCCTGAAGCAGGGGGAAGAAAAGTCCTGATCAATCCAATCAGGGATGAATCCCAACTCTACTATTATACCTGGGTACAAAACAATATCCGCAAAGTAAATGAAGCCACCAACGGGGAAGTAGGATATTTGCATGTACCTGATATGAGTGCAGAAGGATTGAATGAATTCGTTAAATACTTCTATCCGCAACTCTCGAAGAAAGCATTAATCATCGATGATCGCGGAAATGGCGGCGGGAATGTAAGTCCGATGTTGATTGAGAGACTTCAAAGGGAGATAACCCGCTCAAACACAGCCAGAAACGTTGAATTACCCGGACAAACTCCCCAACAGATGATGCTTGGGCCCAAAGTCTTACTGATAAATAATTATTCAGCTTCTGACGGAGACCTTTTCCCTTATGCATTCAAGAAACATCAGTTAGGTAAAGTTATTGGGGTAAGAAGCTGGGGCGGAGTCGTAGGGATCAGGGGTTCTCTGCCATTTATTGATGGAGCAGATTTAAGAAAACCGGAATTCGCCTCCTATTCAGCCGAAGAAAGTAAATGGATTATAGAAGGGCATGGAGTAGATCCTGATATTATTGTTGATAATGACCCTGCACTCGAATACCAGGGCATCGACGAACAGTTGAATAAAGCCATTGAAGTGATCAGGGAAGAACTCAAAAATTATAAAGACTTACCTGCAATTCCTGCAGGACCGGATAAGACAAAGTAATTTGCAGATTTTTATCTCCAGGATACTCCGGATGGATGTTTTTCGGTAAACATCATCCGGAGTATTATCTTTGCAGACGTATGATAAAAAAGTATTCCATTTCAATATTTAGGGTTAAACCCCTGCTGTTACTATTGATGCTATGGTTTTTATCAATCGCAGCTATCGGACAACCGGTCAAAAAAGATAATAGGACCGGAGAATGGAATCGTTGGAATATTGGCACTTCATTTGGATACAGTAATTTACTCCTGGATATATCCTTTGACCTGGGAGATGAGTTTGCCAACTATATGAAGCGGCTAAAATCAGGATATCACCTTGGGATTGAAGGACAATATTTTTTTAATCCCTACCTGGGAGCAAATATCAGTTTTACAGGCTTTTACACCAGGGAACACCAGGATAGCCTGACTGCCTCGAATGGCTTTTTCACCATCAAAGGCAATATTAAGGACCAAATGCGCATTTATACAGTAACACCTATGGTTGTTGGCAGGTATTCCTTTCATAACCGGCCGGAGATTTGCCTTGGAGTTGGCCCTGCCTACCTGAATTACAGGAATGAAGGAAAAGCACTGACTGACTCTGCCACCTTTACTGGAAGTGCAGCCGGGTTAAGCAGTATGATCGAAATCGATTATGCCCTCACATCCAGGTTCAGCCTTGGAGCATCTTCTACTTACACGCATTCCGTGCTGAAAAGGATCAACAAGATCACTGTGGCTGGAACTGAACTAATGATCCTAAATGAAGATGAATACCAGGATATATCCCGCATTGATGTCTCATTCCACCTACGCTATAAATTCAGGAAAAAGCAATAGCAATCGCTTATTGATAATCGTCATTTTCCTTTGCTTCCCATTCCTTAAAGATGGTTATTCCCAAGAATCGAATGTCCCTGCCTTTGATACAACCCGCTTCAACTCGATGTTGCAAACGACCCAATGGATGTGCGATTATGAATCAGTTGGATGGACAACTGATGAAACCAAAGGCAGATTCAGGGAAATGCCTTTCATCCGTTTTGGCCAGCAAGGAGTTTGCCTTACTGACTCTTCAGGCCAATGGCAGGTGGTATATGGAAATTATAAGGAAGACGTCTTCAGGCCCGAATTTGCAGCAAGAAGTGAATCTGAAACACTTATAACCATTGAACCCACTACAGTGGACAGCATTCAGCTACTTCCCCTTTTCAGGGCTTTAAACCAAACCTACCAGGCAATCAGTCAACAAACCGATTCTATTGAAGTCCATTTCGACCAATTCCTTCGCATTCTTCCCGACCAATCCATTGAAATACATATCCTCCCCTCGTTTCAGCCCAGCGGACAAGGAATTTACGGGGCGGAATGGAAGTTTCTATATTCACCAGATGGGAAAAAGCTGATTAATTCAACCTCTTACCTTCAAGACATTAAAGGTGTATGGATCGGACAGCCAAGAGAATTATGGCTCGATTACAGATCCACCGGCTTCCCAACCATGGGGGCAGTTTATTTCACCTGGTATTTCAAAGATTTCTTCACCAAAATACATATTGATACTCAGTTAACCAGGAGTACCCTGAATAAGAATAAGGCAGGTAAGTACGAATGGAAACATCTTATTAAATAAAACTTACAGGCATAGTTCTCAATTATACAATTTTATGATTCGGGCTAGTTACTAAACACCCATTTGATTCAAGGATAAGATGTACTTTTGCAGGCATCAAAAAGAAACGTATTTCATGCACCCTCACCGACTGACATTTAGGATCACCATTTTCCTGTTCACTGTATTAGCAGCTTTTACAGTAGGTGCACAAGGGACCTATCGGATCCAGATCATGCCGGGTGCTGCAGAGATGCGATATTCAAAAAACATGAATGAAGCCATCCGTTTTATCGGCAACCCGGTATTTTATCATGATGGAGCTTATCTTTATTGTGACAGTGCATGGCTGCTGGAAGAAGAAAATACCATCGACTGCTTTGGGAAAGTCCGCATCAAATCAAGCGACACCCTGAATCTCTATGGTAATTTCCTCCATTACGACGGAAATACAAAAATCGCTAACCTCAGGGATAATGTCAGGCTCGTAGATAACCAAACCGTGCTCACCACCGACAATATGGTCTTCGACAGGAATACCCAGATTGCGAGTTATGTTACCTGGGGAAAAATTGTAAACAAGGATAATACCCTGACCAGTCGGAAAGGTTATTACCATACGGATTCCAAGAAAATGTATTTCAAGGAAAATGTCATTGTGAGGAATCCTGACTATACCATGAATGCCGACACGCTTCTTTATAATACCTTAAGCCGGATCACCTATTTCCTTGGACCCACTGTTATCAAAGGCAAGGACAATTACATCTATTGTGAGAACGGAGAATATGACCGTGTTTCCAACAAGTCACGATTTAGTGTGAATGCTTTGCTGGTTGATGAAAACCGTCGTCTGACCGGCGACAGCCTGTATTACGACAGTAAGAACGATTATGGGAAAGCTGTCCGGAACGTTCAACTTA
Source organism: Bacteroidales bacterium (assembly GCA_016707785.1). Classification (NCBI taxonomy): domain Bacteria; kingdom Pseudomonadati; phylum Bacteroidota; class Bacteroidia; order Bacteroidales; species Bacteroidales bacterium. The sequence continues at coordinate 77,072 of JADJGZ010000004.1, forward strand.
CTGATACCGTTAAAGATGTAATACTAAGAGGGCATTTTGCCGAATACTGGAAGAAAAAAGGGGTTGCCTATATCACCAGTATGGCCCTGGCTATCCTGGGGGATAAAGAAGATACTTTATACCTCCATGCCGATACCCTGAAAGCCACTTTTGATTCTGTAACACAGGATACGAAAGAGTTGTATGCTTATTATAATTCGAAGTTCTACAGAAATGATATCCAGGGAGAATGTGATTCACTGTATTATAATTTTTCCGATTCCACAATAACCATGTTGCAGGATCCGGTGCTCTGGACTGACAACAACCAGCTCACCGCCGACACGATCAGGATTTTTACCGGTGATAAGTCCATTAAGCTGATGAAACTGTATAATACCTCTTTCATTGTTAATAAGGACAGCACTACCACCTTTAACCAGGTGAAGGGCAAGAATATGATCGGGTATTTTTCTGATAACCGTTTAGTGAGAATTGATGTGGATGGAAATGCAGAAACCATCTATTACATCAGGGAGGATAATAAAGAAATGATAGGCATCAATAAAGCCAAAGGCAGCAGGATGAGCCTGTATATTGATGAAAACAAAATCAACCGGATCACTTATTTTGACCGGCCCGACGGCAATCTTTTTCCTGAGAAAGATGTAACTGCAGAACAGAGGATATTAAAGGATTTCCAATGGCTCCCGGAACGGCGTCCTGCCACATGGATTGATATCTTTAGAAAATCAAATTAACCTTATTCTTCTTTTGGTTCCTGGAATTGCATCCTTTTACTGCCCGGAGGAAATACTGAGAAATTCAGGTATCGGTAAGGATTTAGCTTCATATCCCTTATGAGTTGATTTAGCTCATTCGATGATTTCTCGAGGTTATTATAAAGCTTCTTATCATTTACAAGCATTCCCATTGAACCTTCACCCTGGTTGATTTTAACCAGGATTTCATCGAAACTCATCATAGCAGTATGCACATCATTCAAAGTATGTGAAATCTGGGCTTTGGCCAGGGTATCACTGATTGCTGAGAAATTGGTAAGGATATTGGTGATATTCTTATCATTTTCCCTGATATTGGCGGTGATGCCTTCAACATTGAAAAGGATACGTTCCATCCTGCTTCTTTGCCCATATACCAATGTATCCAGGTTAAAAGTGGTGTGTTCAATATTGATGATGGTCTGGCGGATATGTTCAAAAGAGGCTTTCAGGTTCTCCCGTGTCTGCGCATTAAAAACGGTTCTTACAACCGTAACCATGGTGTCGAGCGACAACATCAAATCCTCTGCCTTTCTTTTGAGAGGGGCCACCTGACGGTTCACTTCCTCAGTTAAAGTAGCCTGCATTTCACTTCCGAGGGTATCACCACTCATCGCCATCAAGCGGGAATCACCTAAAACCAGCTCAATATTCTTCGTTCCCAGGATATCAGGGCTGAAGATCCGGGCAATAGAATTAGCCGGTATATTGATGGAGCTATAAACCGTAATTTCTACGATGATTTTACTGGAATTGGGGCTTTCGAACTGGATATCACTCACATTCCCTATATTGAATCCGTTTACAGAAACGGGAGCAGCTTCAACAAGGCCTGCTATTTGAGTGTATTTCGCATAATATGTTCTATGCTTCCGGAAAATATCCTTGCCTTTTATATAGTTGATTCCTAAAATAAAAAACAACAGGACGATTATCAGGAAGGCGCCTATTTTTATTTCGCGGCGAATTTTCATTGGTCCGAAGTTAACTGGTGCGCAAAGTTAGTATTATTTTCCCCCCAGCCGTCGGGCTTCTTCATTCGTTATTCTTTTATCCTGGTAAAAAGGAACAACGAATGCATCTTTAAATCCTTTCTTTACCACCTCCAGCCTGTAATCGGATGCTTCTTTGAAGGTACCGAAATTCCCGGCAGTAAATTTATACAAGTTACTCTGGATATACTTTCTCACCTCGTTTAATCCTGCAAATTCGGTGGCATCAATAGGCTTATCGGTAGCAGAAGATGCAAACTGTACGCGATACCATACTTTGTTTTGGGATAGCAGTTCCGACACTTCCTGGCTGGGTGGATTTACCTCTTTTGCGGGTGGAGGTATATCTTGTTTTACAGATGCTGTTAGTGTATTTTCCGGATCCGAAGAAAGGGGAATCATTCTTTTCTCGACTGTACATTTATATTCATGAAGAGCTCTGAAAATAGCCTGAGCCACCTGTTGCTGACCTTTATCAGAAAGTAAAAACTTTTCATCCTTTGAGTTACTGATGAACCCGGTTTCTATCAACACCCCGGGCATAGCCGTTTTATACAACACCAGGAATCCGGCCTGCTTCACTCCCCTGTCGGTAAGGTTCAGTTTAAGTTTGAATTGCCTTTGAACCCTGCCAGCAAAATCCAGGCTTTTATCAAGAAAGGAATTCTGCATCATACTGAAGAAAATGGTTCCTTCGGCGGAATTGGGGTCAAAACCATCATACTGTTCAACATAATCATCCTCCAGCAGGATTGCTGCATTCTCAGCCTTTGCAACCGCAAGATTGGCAGTACTTTTATGAAGCCCCATCACGTATGTCTCAGTGCCGAAAGGCGAAGCAGAAGGATTTGCATTACAATGGATTGAGATAAAGAGGTCTGCTTTATTTTCATTGGCAATCCTGGCCCTTTTATAAAGTTCCACAAATTCATCATTATCACGCGTAAGGATCACCTTCACATCATCCAGGTGCTGATGTATATAATCCCTTAGCTTAAGAACAATGGAAAGAGTAATATCCTTTTCACGGGAATGTTTGCCTAATGCCCCGGTATCATGCCCTCCATGCCCTGCATCCAAAACAATTGTATTCACCTTTTGTGAAAAACTGTTAAACTGTGTGAATAACAACACAATCAGTATAAGAAATGAGAGCAATTTTCGTTTTTCCGACATCCGATGAATTTGTTTAGCTTTGCAGCCGGCACGATGCGGCAGTATCATGTACTTAAGTGATTGATGAGTTGTAGATTGCAGGTTTTTCATTAAAAAATAACCATTATATCAGGCATCCAACACCTATGTTCGTGTCTATACAAAAATAGCCAGTTAACCCAATTATTGAAGGCAGAAGTTTTGAAGTTAGTAACAATGCGATGGTTAATAACCCTGATCCTGGTGGTAACAGCACTTATGCCTGTTATTGCCGGGAACATTATTCCTGATACCCTCGTTAATATCCCTCCTGATACTATCGTTAGTAACGCTCCTGATACATTAATAGTATCCAGGGATTCGATACCATTAAATAAAGGGGGGAAAAACAAGACAGTTCTTGATGGGAAGATTGAATATGCTGCCGCTGATTCTCTCAGCTTCGACATTCAGAAAAAGATGGCTTATATGTATGGTGATGCTGTGATCAAATACCAGGATATCACCCTGAAAGCAGCTGTCATCATCCTTGATTTCAATCGTAATATTGTTACTGCCAACGCTATAACTGATTCAACAGGTAAGAAAATCGGAATACCGGATTTCACCCAGGGCACCCTGAATTTTAAATCCAACTCACTCACCTATAATTTCACTTCCCGAAAAGGCCTGATTAAAGAAGTAATCACCGAAGAAGGGGGTGGATACCTTCATGCTTCTGTCATCAAGAAACTGGATAATAATGTGAGTGAAACCGGGAGTGGGATGTTTACCACCTGCGACCTCGAGCATCCCCATTTTGCCATCAAATATACCAGGGCTAAAGTAATGCCTGGTGATAAAATAGTCACCGGCCCTGCTTTCCTTAGTATTGAAGATATTCCCCTCCCGCTTGTATTGCCCTTCGGACTTTTCCCCAATAAGAAAGGCCGGAGTTCAGGTATAATGATCCCTCGTTACGGGGAATCTGCAAACCGTGGATTTTACCTGGAAGACGGGGGGTACTATTTCGGACTGAGTGATCATTTTGACCTGAAACTTCTTGGTGATATCTATTCAAGAGGGAGTTGGGCCATCAAACCAAATGTTACCTATAAAAAAAGATACAAATACACCGGATCATTCTCTATCAAGTATGCAACCAATGTATTGGGTGTGAGAGGCACCCCCGATTACCAGAAGAATAAGGATTTCTTTATCAACTGGTCCCATCAGCAGGATCCTAAAGCCAGGCCTAATGGCAGGTTCACAGCCAGTGTGCAGGCAGGCAGCAGTAAATTCAACAGCTATAACCCGGCCACTGTAAGCGATTACCTCAATAATAGTTTTTCATCCAGCATCTCCTACGACATGAAGGTGGGCCAAAATGCCAACCTGGTTGCCAGCGCCCGGCATAGTCAGAATACTTCTACCAGGGATGTCACCATCTCACTTCCTGAAGTCTCCTTCGGATTTAACCGTTTTTATCCATTTAAAAAGAAGGTCCAAACAGGAAAACCCGGCTGGTATGAATCTATTAGCGTGACCTACAACATGAATATGAAGAATGAAATCACTGCTAAGGATACCATGTTGTTTAAGCCTGAATCACTCAATCGCTTTGTGTCCGGCATGAAACACACAATCCCGGTAAGTGGTTCTTTCAAAATTCTGAAGTATTTCACCTGGTCACATGGCATCAATTATACGGAACGCTGGTATCCCAAGACCCTCAATAAAACCTGGATCGGTGACAGTACAGTTGTTAACGGCGATACCCTTGCTCCTCATGTGCAGGTAGATACAGTCAGTGGCTTCAAAGCAGCAAGAGACTACAGCTACAATTCTTCCATCAGCACAACTGTGTATGGGCAGAAGAGATTCACAAAAGGGCCGGTTATAGCCATACGGCACGTAATGAGGCCCTCGGTAGGATTCAGCTATCAACCCGATTTTGGACGTTCACAACTGGGATACTATAAAACCGTTCAGATTGACACCCTGGGCAATACCCAGAAATATTCAATATTCGGGGACGGAACTTATTTAAGGACACTTTATGGCTACCCGGGGAGTGGGAAATCGGGGGCACTGAACTTTTCCCTTTCGAATAACCTGGAAATGAAGGTGAAATCTAAAAAGGATACCATCACAGGAGAGAAAAAGGTGATGCTGATCGACAACCTGTCACTTTCATCTTCTTATGACCTGGCAAGGGATTCCATGCGGTGGTCAAACCTGAATGTGGCAGCCAGGACTACCCTCTTCAAAAAAGTGCAGATAAGCTATGGAGCAGGTTTTTCCCCTTATGCAGTGAATGACAAAGGGGTTGCCTATAATAAATTCGAATGGGATGTAAGTAAGAAGCCTTTCCGCTTCCTCAATTCCAATTGGAATTTGAGTGTTGGATATGAGATTAAATCCAAATCGGCAAAACCAAGCCCCGCGCCGCCGGCCAATGCCAATCCGGAAGAAATGGAAGATATACTGGCCAACCCTGACCAGTTTATTGATTGGAATAATCCATGGAACATAAGTTTTAATTATAATTTCAGGTATAATAGTATCAATTTAATCACCGGTGTGAGGCAGAGAAAAGTTGTCCAGACCTTCCAGGTATCAGGGGTTCTGAATGTAACCGAGAAATGGAGGATCCAGGCTCAGACCGGCTATGATTTCGAGAATAAGAATTTTGCTTTTACACAATTCACTATCTATCGGAATCTCCATTGCTGGGAAATGCGGTTTAACTGGGTGCCATACGGTTTCCAAAAGAGCTGGAACTTCCAGATCAATGTAAAATCCGCCGTATTACAGGACCTCAAACTCACCAAGAAAAAAGACTTTAGGGATAATCTGTAATTCTTTGGCCTGCAGTTTGTCAGTGTATAATGTGAATTTTCTATGGTCACGATTTGTGACCTTAGAAACAACAGGAATAATAAGACTGAGATTACAATCGGAAACAGATAATCAAGGAAAGCAGCAGCTCTGGGGAGATGGTATAATCCCCGTCCGCCTGGGAGCGGACACCCTTTGAAAAAAAGGGGGAGGCAGGGCAGTTTTAACCTGACAGGTTTTCGAAACCTGACAGGTTTATGGACCGCAATTTTGCATTTTCAGGATTAATCAGATGAAGTAAGGAAGGAGCAGAGAATGGTGACTCTGGGGAGATCGCATGAATCCCCCGTCCGCCGGGAGGCGGACACCCCCTTTTGAAATAAAAGGGGGACGGCAATTAGGGCAGTTTAAACCTGTCAGGTTTTCGAAACCTGACAGGTTTATGGACCGCAATTTTGCATTTTCAGGATTAATCAGGATGAAGTAAGAAGAGCAAGCGTTTTAACCGGTTGCATTTGGTTCAGGATGAAGTAAGGAAGAAGCAGAGGATGGTGACTCTGGGGAGATCGCATAAATCCCCGTCCGCCTTGGGGGCGGACACCCCTTTGAAATAAAAGGGGGACAGCCTTCTGGCGATTTTAACCTATAAGGTTTTCGAAACCTGTCACAATGTAATCAGCATTTGAAAGAAGCGGGGAGTGGCAAAATAATAGAAAAAGTTGAGCCTTCTCCCGGTTTGCTTTCAACGGAAATTTCACCACCATGCCTTTCGATCATCTCCTTACAGATAATAAGGCCCAATCCAGTACCAGGCTCATTGGCGGTACCGATACTGGTATAATGGTCATTCATATTGAAGATACGTGGTAAAGCATCGGGGTGGATTCCAATACCATTATCTTTTACCTTAATTTGAACACACTTTCTACTGCAACCGCATTCAGTCGTTTTGTGCAATGATTGAAGAGGTTTTATCTCCGAAGTAACAATGATTTCTCCCCTGTTATTAGAAAATTTAATCGCATTGCTCACCAGGTTTTGAATCACTGAGTGGATCATATTCTGATCTGCTTCTATTTCAAGGCCATGTTGCACTTTATTGGTAAGCTGAATACTTTTCCTGATGGCATTGCTATTCAATATTTCCATAACCCCGGAAATTTCTTTGGAGAGATCGAATTTTGAAATTTTGAATTGTAAACGCCCGGATTGCATCCTTGACCATTCAAGAAGATTTTCCAGAAGTGCGTAAGTATTATGGGAAGCATTACGAATATTCTGAATATACTTTCTCACCTCATCCTTTTCCAGGTGCTCATATTCATCCATCAGAAGGTCGGTAAATCCCATCAATCCCTGAAAAGGACTTTTCAAATCATGGGCAATTACGCTAAAGAATTTATCCTTGCTGGTATTCAGTTCTTCGAGTTCCTTATTATATTCCTGTAGTTTTTCTTCAGCCTTTTTCCGACCTGTAATATCACGTGCAATATGCACACTCCCTAGGATCTCTCCATTCTGATCGAAGACGGGAGTAGTAGAAACCAGGAAAACACCGTCCAATAAAGGTTCATATAACTCACCTACATGACCTTTACCATCTTTGAGCATTTCAACATGAGGGCATCCTTCATGGGGATGATGCATTCCATGAATAGTCTCATAACAAAAATGCCCGGCCATGATATTCTCTGTTTTCCCGATTCTTTCCAACATGGCTTTATTAGCCCGGACAACCCTGCAATTTTTATCAATAACAGTCACAAGATCTGGGATGGAATCAAAGATCGCCTCCCAGACCGACTCCGGCAAAGCATGGCTGAGAGAAGAAGGATTATTCATAAAATCCTTATCTGCTGCGTCTTCAGATAAATTATTACTCTCACTCCCGTTCATAAGCATATAATTCTGATTTCTTACAAGTTTTATTGAGCAGTCCAATCATAGCAACAATCTCTTGCAAAAATGCAGAAAAAAATAAAATCGTACTACCAATTGAGCCTAGTTTAGAAAACACAGATTCTATTGTCAATCAAAATCAAGGCTTAAAATATTCAAATACCTTGAAAATACTGATTTTTCCCAAAGAAATCATTATGAATTCTTCTTGATACTCTAGTCTAAATAAACAGTTAGATGACTTGAAAGTTTATTTTGCTGAAGTTTTTTGAAGTTTTAATCTTAAAAGAATAATGAAAATTTAATATTCAGTAAATAGTCCGCTTTAGACATGAATAGCCTAAACTGAAGTTCACAGCAAAAGGGGATTATTCGCTAAGAGGCAGCGTAAATGAGAAGGTTGAACCATTTCCGGGGACACTTTCAACCCTGATTTTACCACCATTCTTCTCCACCATTTCTTTACAAAGGATCAGTCCAAGCCCAGTCCCTGGCTCGTTTGCAGTACCTGCCATGGAAAATTGCCCATCGAGTTTAAATAATTTTGGCATAATATCATCAGGTATCCCGATTCCGGTATCCGTAATGCTTAATTCATACCATTTCCGGGCTTTAGAAACCACTTCTGCGTTTTTGTGGTTACCAGGTTCAGGGGGTAATGCGTACTTTCCTTTTATGGTAACCGTACTATTTGAATTTGAGAACTTGATAGCATTGGTTGCCAGGTTCTGAATTACGCTATGAATCATATTACGGTCGGCCTCAGCCTCTATGCCGGCCGGGACCAGATTCAATAATTTGATGTTTTTGCGAACAGCATTCACATCCAACACCATTACAACTGATTCAATTTCTTCCTTCAGATCAAACTTTGAGGGTCTGAATTGAACTTTACCCGTTTGAATTCTCGACCATTCCAATAAATTCTCCAGTAAAGAGTAAGTATGATAAGAAGCGGTTCGTATATTCTGCAGATACTCTTTTACCTGGTCTGTGCTTAATTCATCAATATCTTCGTACAACAGGTCAATAAAACCAAGTAAACCACCAAATGGATTTTTCAGATCATGTGCCAGGATACTGAAGAACTTATCTTTACTTTGGTTGATTTCACGAAGCTCCATATTATATCCCAGGAGTTGCTCTTCTACCTGCTTTCGTTCCGAAATATCCCTGCCAATCGCGATAACTACATCTCTTCCAAAATACCTTCCTCTGTTGAGTACAATATCTTTTGGAAAGACTTCTCCGTTTTTACGAATGCCCCACCATTCAAACTCCTGTGTTTCACCATTGAAAGCTTTTATAATAGACTGAAAAGTAGCTTCATGGTCATTTTTTTCAGGTGCTGACAACATTTCAATATTGCTGCCAATCATGTCTTCCCGGTTATAGCCATACATCCGGGTAGCTCCGGTGTTTACGTCAATAAATACCCCATCAGGTGCCAGAATATAGATTGAATCAGTAAAGAAATCAAATAACTCCCTGTAATTCAAATCATTTACTTCTGATTTAACATTCAACCCTACCCTGCTATTTTCCAGAGCCATTGCAGATGAAATCATGGAGCAGAACTCCTTATCATCACCCTTTAATTGGAAATTGAAAGTAAATACAACTACAATCTGGCCCAGGATTGTCTGTCCTGATTTAACAGTAATACCAAGAATTGTGCGTATCCCGTATTTATCAATGAGTTGTGGATTTACCTGGTAATGAGGTGCAAGCTGTGGTTTGGGCAGAAGGATAAAATCGTCAGGGTTGCTGTTGAATTGATCCAGGGCTATGTTACTGACCTGGTCGGGAGTGAAATCCTTCATGAAAGGTGATTGCCATGAAGCAAATGGTATTGAGGCACCATTCGAGATTTTGTTAAAACTGCAGGCAGATGCTCCCAGCATTTCACCAAGCAGGGAAACGAGACGATTGATATTCATTGAAGGTTCAGATGTGAACCCGAGAAAGGTCTTATTAAACCGGCTAAGCCTGATATGATTCTTATTGGCTGATTCCTGAAGGGCAACCTGGTTTGAAATATCACGGAAAGTTAGCAGCACTCCGGAAATGCTAACATTATTTTGCTTGACAAGACTCATTGTTACTTCGCAACGGAAAGCCTCACGGCCTGCCTTTCGCACCATGAACTGCCCCGACAATTTTTCCTGGGTTCCATAGGTGAGTGTATTAAAGCCTAACAGTGCCCTGTCGATATCCTCATGGGCAAAGAAAGAAATATAATTGCTGCCATTTACTGCTTCAGAATCAAGAATTCCGGTCATATCAAGGAAACCTGCTGAGGCCATCAATATACTACCGGAAAGGTCACATAGTAAGGAAGGGTCAGGTATAGCATTGACTAATGAATACATTGCCCGCTCTTTATCCATATTGCCGGAGTGAATATCCTTCATCTCGTCAACTGGTTCAACCATGTGCAGGCAACCTGTAAAACTCCCATCAGCGGCATAAAGGGGAATTGCTTTGACCAGGGCTTTCCCAAAGTTTTTATCTTCAACAATAGAAGTTTGAATAGATTTCTCCCCGTTTATTTTCATCAGCGGACAATCAGTAACAGGGGAAGTAGATTGATGCATAACTTCGTAGCAAGGTTTCCCGATATACTGGGAAGGACTTCCTCCAAGGAAAGCAGCTAATGCTTTGTTAATTCTTTGAATTTTGAAATCAGGGGAGATGAATGCAATATAACCTGGTGAAGCATCAAAAACATGCTCCCAGGTTTCGTTTGAAAGTAGTATCCCCTGGCCGACAGAGTCAGCTAGATTCGGGATAATCATGCTTTCAGAATTCTTCTCCTCACTCTGATGTTGCATAATCCCTATTGGGTTCGTAAAATTACAAACTTGCCATTTAAAAAGCCTGGCAAGCTGGTGGGTTTTTTCACTCGTGCCATCGAAGAATCAAATAATATGCCAACAACCAGAATTTGTCAGCAACCAATTAATACTCATTATAAATAATATAGGTATGACTTGCTCTGTGTTTCAATAATAACTTTATAACCAGACGAATTATCAAAAAAAATAATTCAATAATATATACAAATCATTTCAACTAAAAACAAACTAAATAAGATTTCTGCAGACAAAAGACTGCTGAACTCCAAATTCATTTTAGAAAAATCCTTTCATTTACGGGACAAACAGCGGCAGGTGAAAAGAAAATGTAGAACCTGCGCCCAGTTCACTTTCTATTTTTAGTATTCCGCCATGTTTTTCTACCATTTCCCTGGTAAGGAGTAATCCTAAGCCTGTACCGGTTTCTTTCTCAGTCCCGGGAAGCGTAAACGGACGGGTAAGAGAGAATAGCTTGGCTTGATCTTCCTTACTGATCCCTATTCCGGTATCAGTAACAGAAATTTCTGCAAAACTACCGGTACCAGGTGAGTCCTTAATATCAACACTAATGCTTATATTTCCATTTGAGGGCGTAAACTTGATTGCATTCATCAGTAAGTTGTGCATAATTGACAGGAACATATTCTGATCAGCAGTCACAACAATTGAACGATCAATCAGGTTTTCAACCTGGATTTTTTTTCGGTAGGAAAGGCTGAAGAGTATGGTAGCAGCAGCATCAACCTCAACTGCCAGGTGAAGAGGAACCGGGTTATAGATCATCCTGCCTGTTTGAAGCCTCGACCATGCAAGGAGGTTTTCAAGCAAGATCAATGAATTTTTTGCCGTATTTCTGATGATTCCGACATAATCTCTCATCTCATCTTTCGACAATTCATCAAATTCTTCAAGCAGAAGTTCTGAGAAGCCTATCAGGCTATTGAATGGATTCTTAAGATCATGAGCGATAATGGAATAAAATTTATCCTTACTGGCATTCAGTTCCTGCAATTCTTTATTTACCTGTTCCAGACTTCGGGTGGTAAATCTTTTTTCACTGATGTCGCGTGCAATACCTTGTATTCCTACAGGTTTATTATCCTTAAACATGACCCTGGCCTGGATTTCAAGGATTACAGATTTCCCGTTCTTTTCAAGGGTTTCAATCTCAAATGGACCCACTTTACCTTCAATCATTAATTTATCGGTATTCCTCTTAGCATCTTCAATAACCTCTGGTTTGATCAGGCTATAGATATTGATCTTGCTGATTTCTTCAAGCGGAATACCGATGACATCAAGCATTACTTTATTGGCGTTGGTAAAATTGCCATTCAGATCTGTTGTAAAAATATGATCGTTTGCATTATCGAAAAGATCATGGTATTTCCTTTCACTTTCCTTGAGCCTGGTCTCAGAAAGTTTTATTTCAGTGATATCATGAATGGTTCCGACTATATATTTCTTCCCGGTAGTCCCTTCTGTATATAGGCGCTTATAAGTAATGATATTTCTCTCTGTTCCATCGCTCCACATAATAGTTTCCTCATTCACATTGGAACCATTTCGCAACACAAAGGAATCCTTTTCCCAAAAAATATCCGCTTGTTCCCTCGGATATAGCTCATAATCCGATTTTCCAAGCAAGCTTTCCCTGGATTGCCCCATCATGGCAATGGCGGAGTCATTCAACATGATCCATCTGTGGTTTTCATCTTTCACAAAGAAAGGCTCTTGCATGGTATTGATAACAACATTGAGAAAATCAATTTGTTGTTGACTTTTCTCCTCTGCTTTCTTTATCCGTGTAATATCTCTTACATTACAGATTACCTGGCTCACCTGACCTTCTTGATCAAAAACCGGCACGGCACTGTAAAGCAGAAAACTTTTCTTCCCCCATTTACTAAGATATTCCGATTGACCATTTACTACTTTCCGTTCCCTGATGCTGGATTTCAGATTCTCACTAATCCCTGCATTCACAATATTTTCAAATTCGAACATATTGATCATCCGCGTAGGTTCAGAACCTGGTGAGCCTAAAATATCAAGTAAAGCCTGGTTTACCTCGAGAATATTGCCCTGGGTATCCATCAACAGGATACCAGTTGGCAGATAGTTTACTAATGTTCGGTATTTTTCTTCACTCCTCCTGAGTGAATCTTCAAGCATTTTAGGGGCTGTGATGTCCCGGGTAATAATAGTAATCTTGTCGGGCTTTCCTTCTGTATCAAATATGCATTGACTCACACTGTCAACCCATACTGTATGGCCTTGCTTGTGGATCAACCTGTATACAGCCTTTACAACTCCCCTGGTTTTTTGAATTTTTTCGAGGGAATCATTTACAATGCCCATATCTTCAGGATGTATGGTATGATAAGCTCCTAACCCCATCAATTCTGTTACCGAATAGCCTAGAATTTTTTCTACTGATGGAGACACATACAGGAAGGAACCATCCATCGAATGCAAGGTGATAACATCCCCGGCATTTTCAATGATGATCTTTAGTTTACAATAATCGGGATCAACCACACCTAATTCAATGGTATCACTTATTCTTTCAAAAAAGCAAAACCAGGAAACCTGAGTGGAATTGTCACCACCTGACTGTATATAAAACACATTAACAGGAACTCCATTCTCAACCCCTTCCATATAAAGTTCACCCTGGCCAGACTCGATTTTGCCGGATGAAGCTCCCTGAAGGGCAGTCCTGAGCCAATCATTGCCAGGCAATGAAAAAATATCTGATCCAATCAGCAATAATGGGGAAGAAAACCAATCGGTAAAATGTTCACTGCATTGAACGATAGTGCCACTATCTTGAATAACTAAAAAAGCTGATTCCCGGAAGCGTCTTGCAAGTGTTAATTCAGAGTGATGAATCGAGTTTTCCGAGAATAGGTCATCCTGTCTTTCCATATTTACTATTTAATAATTGCTTTCCCAACTTTCCTTTAATTGCAGATACAACAAATTCAGAGTTGTCCTTTTCATTCAAAAAATTCTTCTACACAAAAAAATAAGTTCGATAAAAATGTGAATTTCTTTCATCATGATAGTTTGGCACTCATGAGGATTTCATTAAGTAAATTTACAATAATACTTTTCAGTTTGAATCATCTGTCTCAATTTCTTTTGTTATTTTTTCATTATCCAATTCCTAAAGGCGAGGCTATGCAATATGTCTCCATTTTTCGATAATTTTACCACAAAATTAGATGCCATGAAGAAGATCATATTCACTGAAAATGCACCAAAAGCCATTGGCCCTTACAGCCAGGCCGTTGAAAGCAATGGGATGCTGTTTATTTCCGGACAGGTGCCTATTAATCCGCTAACAGGAGTTATTGTTGAAGGGGGAATTAAGGAACAAACTGAACAAGTCATGAAAAATATTGGATCCATACTGGAAGCAGCAGGATATAGCTTTGATGATGTGATTAAATCCACATGCCTGTTAAGTGACATGGATAACTTTGCTTCTATGAATGAAGTTTATGGCAGGTATTACCCTGAAAAGAGCCCTGCACGCGCAGCTTATGGTGTGGTCCGGTTGCCGCTGGGAGCTTTGGTTGAAATTGAAACCATCGCTGCAAAATAGAATCCACCACATTTCTTATCCCAACTTAAAATTCATTTTCCCGCATGAAAAAATCATTCTTTTTAGCCTTTATTATCCTGCTGGCTTTTGCACACTCTTTAAAGGCAGGTGAAGGCATGTGGCTTCCTCATTTATTAGGACAATTGAACGAAAAACAAATGAGGGACATGGGGATGCGAATTACTGCAGAGGATATTTATAGCATTAACCACTCTAGTCTGAAAGATGCCATCGTCATGTTCGGAGGCGGTTGCACAGCTGAACTGGTCTCAGACAAAGGCCTCATCCTTACAAACCATCATTGCGGATTCGGCAATATTCAGAGACATAGTACACTGGAACATGACTATTTAACAAATGGTTTCTGGGCACAATCCCTGGCAGAAGAGCTTTCAAATCCCGGGTTGAGTGTCACATTCCTGGTTAGGATGGAGGAGGTTACAGCGCAAGTATTGGAGGGTGTACTTCCTTCCTTCACGGAAAATGCCAGGCAGTCGATGATTAGCAGGAATAGCGAAAAACTTACATCTGAAGCTATCAAGGGAACTCATTACAAAGCTTCAGTAAAATCATTTTATGAAGGCAACCAGTTTTATATGTTCATTACTGAAGTTTTTACGGATGTCAGGCTTGTGGGTGCCCCACCTTCCAATATCGGCAAATTTGGGGGTGACACAGATAACTGGATGTGGCCCAGGCATACAGGTGATTTTTCAGTATTCAGGATTTACGCTGGGAAGGACAATAAGCCGGCGGAATACTCAAAGGAAAATGTCCCCTATGTGCCCAAAAAGCATCTGACAATATCAGTTAAAGGAGTTAAAGAAGGTGATTTCACATTTGTTTACGGGTTCCCTGGTACTACTGAAGAGTATTTGCCTTCACATGCTATTGATCTCACCGTGAACATTAGAAATCCCCTGGCCATTCAAATGAGGCAGGAAAGGCTCTCAATTATCGACCAGGCGATGGAATCTGATCCGCTTATCCGGATTCAGTACGCAGCTAAAGCAGCCGGTATTGCCAACTACTGGAAGAAAATGATCGGCGAAAGCAGGGGAATTAAGAAACTGGACGGAATCGAAAAAAAGCAAGCCTTTGAATCTCAGTTCACGAACTGGTTAAATACGGATCCTTCCAGGAAATCAAACTATGGAAATCTTCTGACTGCTTACGCTGATGCCACAAATGCTGTTAAGCCTTACCAGGAGGCATACACTCTCTTGCTGGAAGGAGCACTCGGTGTGGAGATCATCAGGTACTCCTATGGTTTCAATAATCTTGTGAAATTATGCCAGGATCCGGCCAAAACAGAAACTGAAATCCAGCAGGCCGTAGACAAACTGAAGGCAGGTGCTGAAGGTTATTTCAAAAACTACCAGGCGGCTGTGGATGAAAAAGTATATGCTTCATTAATCAGTATCTGCGTGAAAGAATGTGACCAGGCCTATCTTCCGGAAGCCATTTCCGCTGGTATGAAAGCATTTAATAATGATACAAAAGCCTGGGCAGCAAATATCTTCGAGAAAAGCTATTTCTCTGATAAGACAAAAGTGTTGCTCCTCTTGAACAGCTTCAAAAGAAAGGATGTAAAAAAAATACTCCGGGATCCGGCCTTCCAGGTTGCTGCTTCGGTTTACAGCATGATTCAGCTGAATCTTGCCCCCAAAGTGAGCACTTACTATACTCTGACGGATAGTCTTCAGCGGCTTTACATGAAAGCCCAAATGGATATGCAACCTGAGAAGGTGTTTTATCCTGATGCCAATTCTACCTTAAGGGTTGCCTATGGAAATGTAAAGGGCTACTTCCCTACTGATGGCGTTGAATATCACTGGTTCAGCACATTAGATGGCATTATGCAGAAAGAAAACCCGGAAATCTATGATTATGTGGTAGAACCCAGGCTGAAAGAGCTTTATCTTAATAAGGATTATGGCCCTTATGCCGATGCTGACGGCACCATGCATGTTGCATTTATAGCAACTAACCATACCACAGGTGGAAATTCAGGCAGCCCAGTGCTGAACGCAGACGGGGAGCTTGTTGGAATTAACTTCGATCGTTGCTGGGAAGGCACCATGAGTGACCTGATGTATGATCCTGACCAATGCCGGAATATTACACTGGATATTCGATACTGCCTATTTATCATTGATCGTTTCGCAGGGGCATCCCACCTTATCAATGAATTAAATATTGCAAGTCGCTGATTTTGAAAACCTCAACTTACAAATGGGTTTTATTTTTCTTTCCTTTATTACTGGGAGCAGTTACCGGGAATAGCCAGGTATCCATTCACCAGGAAGAATCACAGAAATACAAGAACCAAAATTTCTTTGACCTGGGGAATGAGATTAAGTCCTATCGATTGAATACAGATTCATGCAAGCCTGAAAAGATGGTATTCGGATATCATCCTTATTGGATTGGGGATGCATGGCAAGACTATCAGTGGAACCTTCTCACGGATCTATGCTATTTTTCATATGAAGTAAACCCAGCCAGCGGTAATCCTGTGACTTTAAACGGCTGGGATACGAATCCTGTCATTGACTCCGCACTGGCAAATCAAACCCGGGTGCATTTATGTATTACTCTATTTAGTAGTCATTCCACCTTTTTTAACAGTGCAACAGCCGGTGATCAGCTCATTCAAAATACAATCGCACTGCTGAAAGACCGACATGCGCATGGAGTGAACCTGGATTTTGAGGCTGTACCCCTTTCTCAATCAGCAAAATATAATCAATATCTCATACGATTTGCTGATAGCCTGCATGCTGCCATCCCGGGATGTATCGTTAGCATGGCCTCTCCTGCAGTTGATTGGGACGAGATGCTGGATATTCAGAACCTTTCCGAACATCTCGACTACCTGATGATCATGGGATATGACTACTACTGGAATGGAAGTAATCAAGCCGGTCCGGTATCAGGAATGTATGCTATGACCTCATCTTATCCTTATTCAGTTTCAAGAACCCTGAGCTGGTATCTCAGTAAAGGGGCAACCGTTGATAAAATCCTCCTCGGACTTCCTTATTACGGGCGCGATTGGCCGGTAAACAGTATTATGCCGCCGGCTAATTCTACAGGAACAAGCACGGCAATTACCTACCGGATGTTCCGGAATAATTACCTGACTTATAGTAATGAAAACCTTCGTTTTGAAAAAAACAGCCAATCTCCTTATTACCTGTACAATGTGAATGGATGGCACCATTGTTTCATGGATAATGTATCAAGCCTGGGGGCAAAATACGAGTTGGTCAGGAGGTCAGGAATTGCCGGAATTGGCATATGGGCTTTAGGTTACGACGATGGGTACGAGGATTTGTGGAACCTTATCAGGGATAAATTGACTGATTGCAGCAAACCATTATGCATGGATACACTCTATGACAATGGTGGGCCGGCGTTTAACTATTTCAATGATGAAGAGTACCAGCAAACCATCAGCATTGGCCCAAATGAAACTATAGAGCTTGAATTCCTGGAATTTGATTTACAGGAAGGCCATGATTCATTATTCATTTACCAGGGAACAAGCCTGGCTGATCCATTGATTGGCGCCTTTACGGGCAATACATTACCCCAAATCCCGGAACTGAATGGCAATTCAATCACCCTGAAATTTATCAGCGATGGAACAGTGACTAATTCAGGTTGGAAAGCAGTTTACCGCTGTCCGACTGCAGATATTGCCCAGCTACTGTCAGAGACTGGGGTTACCGTATTTCCAAATCCAACATATGGAGCTTTTACGTTGAAATTCAGGAGCAGATATGAAGGAAACGCCCGCATCACTTTTCATGACCTTCAGGCAAGAAACCTTGGGATTGAGAAGCTAATCCAGGTAGAAGCCGGGTCAAATACCATTCCTGTTTGGCCGGAGGTTCGAAATGATGGGATGTATATTTGCAGGCTTATTTTACCTGGAGGAGAAATTTATACTTTTAAGCTGATTATCTTAGCCGGGCTATTTTGATGCTTACATCAAGTGCCGTCCCTTTATCGTTAATTAGTTAACCATCTGAATGACACGTATTTCACTTTCTGAAAAACTGATCATTTACTTCATGCTATTGAGTATGATGGCTATAGGCATTGTTGGTATCTACTCTTATTATTCGGCTAAGCAGGCACAGATGGCAAGAACCTACGATCAGCTTGCTTCAGTTAAGTATCTAAAAAAGAAACAAATAGAATATTTCTACGTCCAGCAGGTTCAAATGGTTCAATCTTTGGCTAATAATGCTGGATGGGCTGGAATGATGAAACAAGATCCGGAACTATCCGTTAAAGCCTCCCCAGATTCTCCTGGATGCATTAAGTTCCCTTGAATTGATCAATAAACATGAGAGAATCCTCGTGCTCTCCAAAGCGACATCATATTCAATTTCATTCAATGCAGAACATCAGCCACAGGTTGAAACCATCATCAACCCGTTTGGAGATTCACTGAGCAAGCTGGTTAAAGCAGAAAATCCATACATCACAGATTTGATCTGGAATGAGAACCAGAAGGGATGGTTTCAATATATATTGACATCTGTAAAAACGAAAGAAGAACAAACTCTTGTATTCCTGGGCCTGGAAATTTCATCTGCTACAATTGATAGCCTGATGCCTGACCAAAATCCCCTGAATGGGCTTGGAAATTCCGGTGAAGCATACCTGGCCGGCAAAGACCGGTTTCTGCGCAGCAATTCCCGTTTTTTCCCCAATTCCATCCTGAAACAAAAAATCAATGAGGCTACTGCAGCATTGGCAATCAGTGGGCAGGAAGGCACCTGGTTATTGAAGGATTACCGGGGTGTGCAGGTATTGGGAGCTTTTGCCGTACTGGAATCCCCTGCTCCCCCATGGATTTTAATAGCTGAAATTGATTTCAAGGAAGCAATGGTTCCTATATATGCAATCCGGAACAATGTTCTTTTCTTCTCGGTATTTATTTCTGCTTTTGTGTTGCTGATTACCTGGCTGATTTCACGAAGGATTACGCGCCCGATTATTCAGCTCCAAAAAGCTGCCCTTGAACTGGGTGATGGCAAACTTGGAACCAGGGTCGATATTGATAGCCGGGATGAAATCGGTGAATTGGCAGAGATATTCAACCAGATGAGTACGCAGTTGCAGGAAAATGAGGTACAGATCAGCAAGGAGAGAGCCCGCCGCATGAAAGCAGCCTTTGATGGACAGGATATTGAACGACAGCGGCTCTCCCGTGAGTTGCACGATGGTCTTGGACAATCATTAATTGCTCAGAAACTAAGACTTGAATCCCTCACTACCGGGAATAAAGCAGAAATTGAAAATGGCTTAGCCGATCTGAAGAAATGTGCCGACCAACTGGTGGATGAAGTACGAAGAATATCCAATGCCCTCATGCCGGCTCAATTGCATCAGTTTGGACTGGCTGCAGCATTAAGGCAACATTGCGAGGAGGTCTCCAAATACGGGAAAATTGAAGTAAAATTTGATGCAACCGGTGATTTTGAACCACTGAGCCGAAAAATTAAAACCTATCTCTTTCGAATCGTACAGGAAGCCCTGAATAATGTTGTCAAACATTCAAATGCAAAATCTGCTGCTGTTGAGATTGCACTTACCAGGGAGAACCTTTTCCTTAGCATTTCTGACGATGGACAAGGGTTTGATGCTTCCAAAGCATGCTCAGGTAATGGACTGAATAATATGAAAGAACGAATAGAACTACTTCACGGCGTCATTGTATTTAACACTGATAAAGGCAGAGGTGCCACCATTGAAATTCAAATCCCCGTTAAAAGATGAATTCCAAGCCAATCTCGATCATACTTACCGATGACCACCAGGTGGTTAGGGATGGACTAAAATCGATGCTGTCAGAATACCGCGATATCCAAATCCTGGGACAGGCAGATTCCGGTGCAGCATTAATGGAATTACTTTCGCATATGAAAGCTGATGTGCTGGTTCTGGATATTGAGTTACCCGATATTTCCGGACTTGAACTCTGCCAGAAAGTACTATCCAAATATCCGGCTATTCGCATACTAATCCTTTCTATGTATACCGGTGAAGAGTTCATTTTTAAAGCCTTAGCAGAAGGAGCTAAAGGATATTTACCCAAAAATACCACCCGTGAAGAACTGGCAGAAGCCATCCGCGCCCTTGCGGAAGGGAAGGAATTCTTCAGTCCGCTGATCAATGAAATTATGTTGAGAAGCTACATAAACCAGGCTAAGTCGAAAAGAGTGGAAGAAAAAGAGCTTACCGACTTATCCAAAAGAGAGACAGAAATACTCAGGATGATGGCGGAAGGTATCCCCAACATTGAGATAGCCGACCGGCTCTTTATCAGTATCCGGACAGTAGAATCTCATAAAAGTCATATCATGCAGAAGCTGGATTTACATACGACTGCAGAGCTTGTCAAATATGCAATCCGTCATAAATTGATAGAGATTTGAGAATACCTTAATGCTTATCGAAAAAAAATTATTGCATCCAGATCGGAGTCTGAAAATTTACGTAATTCATGCAAAATAATTCCGTAATTTGTGCACTGAAAAATACTGTTCCCCCTGTTGTGGGATAAGTCAGGAACAACAAATTTTGCCGCCAAACCAATATCAACAATACCTATGAAAGGAAAATTATTTTTCAAGTTTTCGGTTTTGGCGACTGTATTACTTTTAACTGTTAGCCAAACAGTTACAGGACAGGAAAAAACCTGTAATGCAAAGCTGGACCTCTCAGCTGATATTATGAGCCGATATATTTGGCGTGGCTTAAACCTGGGTGGCTCTTCCCCCAGTATTCAACCGAATATAGAGTTAGGAATGGGGAATTTTGCCCTGGGAGCATGGGCAGCCTATTCATTCAATCAGGCTATAGTTAAGCAGGAAGTGGATCTTTATGCATCCTATACTTTTGCTGATCTTATCAATATCACGGCAACTGATTATTTTCTTCCTTTTGAAGATACCAATGCAAATCGTTATTTCAATTATAAAAAAGATGAAACTGGCCATCTCTTTGAAATTTCTGCCAAATTTCTTGGAACAGATAAAATTCCCTTCAGCCTGATGGTTGCCACCAATATTTACGGGGCTGATGCAAAAAAGAGCAATGGAGATAACCAATTCTCAACCTATTTGGAATTAGGTTATAGTTTTGAGGTTAAAGATGTCGCCTGCAGCGCATTCCTGGGCATGACCCCAACAAAACCCGACACTGAAAAGGGTGAAACCGGTTACTACGGTGAAGGCCCTGGTGTAATAAACCTTGGTATTTCTGCTTCCAAAGAAATCAAAATCAGTGAGAGCTTCTCATTGCCTGTCAATGCGTCGCTGATCACAAATCCACAAGCTGAAAACATTTTCCTGGTTTTCGGAATATCCCTCTAATTTTTCACTTTTAATTCAACCTGTATGATAGACACTGGTTCTACCGGGTTTATGCTGCTTGCTTGCAGCCTGGTCATGCTTATGACCCCCGGATTAGCTTTCTTTTATGGTGGCTTAGCCACGAAACGCAATATCCTGGCAATCATGATACAAAGCTTTGTATCACTGGGATGGACCACCGTCCTCTGGTTTGCCTTTGGATATTCACTTTGCTTCAGCGGAGGTGAAGGTGGAATCATGGGTAATTTCGACAAGGCATTCCTGATGGGAGTAGGCATAGACTCCATGTACTCCAACGGTAAAATCCCGGAAGTGGTATTTATCGCTTACCAGATGATGTTTGCCATTATTACACCTGCTCTCATCACAGGTGCATTTGTAAACAGGGTAACCTTTAAATCGTACATGATCTTCCTTACAGTATGGCAGATACTGGTTTATTACCCGTTCGTACATATGATTTGGGGTGGTGGATTATTGGCACAATGGGGTGTTCTTGACTTTGCAGGCGGTATCGTTGTTCATGCAACAGCTGGTTTTGCAGCCCTTGCGTCTGTCTTTTATGTAGGTGCCCGTGTTGATAAAAACTCAACGCCAAATAGCATTCCATTGGTTGCTATAGGAAGTGGTTTACTCTGGTTTGGCTGGTATGGCTTTAATGCCGGAAGCGAAGTAGCTGTTGACTTTATCACTTCAACGGCATTTCTTAATACTGATATTGCCGCCTCATTTGCTACAATGGCGTGGGTAGCTATCGAATGGATAAGGGAAAAGAAACCCAAATTTGTAGGCTTACTCACCGGGTCTATTGCCGGACTGGCAACCATAACACCCTGTGCGGGATTCGTACCTTTGTGGGCTGCACCTATAATAGGAACCGCTGCCGGAGTAGTCTGTTACCTGGCAGTTCAATTAAAAAACAGGCTAAAGTGGGACGATGCACTGGATGTATGGGGTGTACACGGAATCGGGGGTGTGCTGGGAACCATTCTTCTTGGCGTTTTTGCTACAAAAGCAGTGAATTCAGCCGGGGCTGATGGTTTACTGTTAGGAAATGCTTCCTTTTTCTTCAAACAGATTGTTGCTGTAACCGTGGCTTCAGTGTATGCCTTCGTTTTCACCTATTTCATGCTTTCACTTATTAATATGGTCACAAAAGTTCGTGTAACAGAGGGTGAAGAAATGCAAGGCCTTGATGTTGCCATGCATGGAGAGAAAGCATACGATGAAGGGGCTTTGTAAGTTTAGTTTTTAAGTCAAAGATTCATTATAAAACAGAAAGAGTCGGATTGAAGTTTAGCTCAGTCCGACTCTTTGTTTTAGGGCAAATTGCTGATTTCAGCTATGACCCCTTCCGGAACAGAGAATAGCAAGGCACTTTCCAACTCAGGATATTGAAATGAGAATCCTGAATTTATCAACTTTTCGGGATATACAAATTGTCCTTGTGTTAGCGCAGTAGCTCCTTCTCCATATAGTAACCGCAATACAAAAGCAGGAGTATGAAAAAAAGCTGGGCGGTGCAACACAGAAGCCAGTGCTTTTGAAAACTTCAGGTTATCAACCGGGTTGGGAGCCGTGAAATTGAAGATTCCGCTAAGTTCAGTGTGGTGGATGAGAAAGTCAACAGCCCGGATTAAGTCATTCACATGAATCCATGAGAATCCTTGTTTCCCTGATGCAATGGGTCCGCCCAATCCAAGTTTGAAAGGAAGCAACATTGCAGGTAATGCTCCACCTTCCCGACCCAATACAATACCAGTGCGCATTATGACTACCCTGCAGGTAGCTTTGCTGGCCTCAGCTTCCCAATCGATACAAACTTTACCAAGAAAACCTTCATCAAAAGAATGACTGGTTTCAGTGTGTTCACCTGGAGATTGATAAATTCCGATAGCGGATGCAGAAACCAAAACTGAAGGTGGACTCTTCAATATTTTAGTAGCCGCGACCAATTTTCGCGTGGTGAGAATCCTGCTATCATAAATTAAGTGCTTGTTTTTGTCACTCCATCTCGAGACGACTGCGGCCCCGGCAAGATTTATTATCACATCTGCACCTTCAAGCAAAGAGGCCAGCTTCTCATCACGTAAGTTCTGCATCGCCCTGCTGATAGGCATCACCGTGTGACCCAATGATTGGAAATACCTGGAAATTGATGTCCCAAGGAATCCCCCTGCTCCGCTTATTGCTATTTTCAATGGGAATAAGATTAATAAGTCATTTAACTACTTTAAGAAACAGTTCTATCATCTGCATGTTCAAAATTCCATCCGCCAGCCGGCGGACCAAATTAAGCCCGCCTGACCGAAGGATAAGTACTAAGTATTGTATTTTTCAGTCGGGCAGGTTCAAAGATCAAAGTTCAAAGATCAGATCTTGCCGGGCTGAAGGAATTTATAAATATAAGTGAATATTTACTTAATCAGGCATTGGCAAAATGAAAAATGAAAAATGCAAAATGAAAATGAAAATGAAAATGAAGTTCCAGGGCAAAACCCGTCTGACCGAGGAATTGTGCGTATATAAGGATAATTCTCTCAGTCGGGTAGGTGAAAAATGAAAAATACAAAATGAAAAATGAAAAATGAAAAATGCAAAATGAAAAATACAAAATGAAAAATGAAAAATGAAAAAGCGCAGGGGGACAGTTAAATTTGTTTATCCTAATTTCCAGCTCTCTCATTTCTAAATTTCTAAATTGTCAAGCCAAAGGCTTCCCTTCGGGAAATTGTCGAATTGTCAAATTGTCGAGCCAAAGGCATCCCTTCGGGACAATCCGACATTAGACATTAGACATCAGACATTAAACATCCACAATCAGCAATCCGCATTCCGCAATCCACATTCTGCATTCCAAAATCCAAAATCCGAAATCAGACATTCAACATTAGACATTAGACATCCAACATTAGACATTAAACATCCAATATACTTGACTCTCAAAAAATAACTTTTGTTACTTCAATAACAATTGACTGAAGTACATTAATCAAATATTTTTACCTTTGCAGGGGTCTAAATGCAGATCAAGTTCATAATACTGAGGACATAAATCATCCTGGAATGGATAAGAATTCGAACAAATTATTTACTGATTTCCCAGAGATAAGTACTTCAACCTGGGAATCAAAAATCCTTGAAGACCTCAAGGGAGCAGATTATGCAAAGAAATTAATCTGGAAGACTAATGAAGGATTTGATATAAAGCCATATTACAGGGCTGAGGACCTTTCTGCACTTTCCCATATGGATGGCGAACCGGGGCAATATCCTTTTGTCAGGGGTAATGAAACGACGATGAACCATTGGGAAGTCAGGCAGGATATCTATACAGAAGATCCTAAAGACGCTAACTTTCATGCTTTAAATGCTTTAAGAAGAGGTGCAAACAGTATTTGCTTCCAGGTTAGCAAAATAAAAACCACCCGTCATCTTGAGACCTTAATGAAAGGCATCTGTATGGGGGATTGCACCCTACATTTTGCAGGAGCTCAATGTTACCCTGATATTGTAAACCTTCTTTCGGAATTTACCCGGAAGCATCATATGAATAAAGCCGCCATTCGTGGTTCTTTTGATTTTGACCCTATAAGCTATCTTTTGCTCGAAGGGGACTTCTGGAAATCGGAAGAATCTGATATGGAACAGGTTGGCACTATGATTGGATTGGGAAAGGATTTATTGCCCTCCATGAAAATGATCACTGTTAATGGGCAATACTTTCAGAATTCAGGATCTAACCTGGTCCAGGAACTTGCTTTCAGTCTGGCTTCCGGAAACGAATACCTTGCGAGAGCAACTGAAAGTGGGTATACTATTGATGAAGTCGCACCAAAAATCACATTTGCCTTTGCGATAGGTTCAAATTACTTCATGGAGATTGCCAAACTGAGGGCTGCCAGGATGTTGTGGGCAAGAATTGTGGAACAATATAAACCGGTTTCTGAATCGTCAATGGCGATGCACATCCATAGCTCCACCTCCAATTTCAACAAATCGTTGTACGACCCTCATGTTAATATTCTGAGAAGCACTACCGAAGCTATGTCAGCAGTAATCGGGGGGACACAATCACTCAACATTACTCCATTCGACGCTTTCTACAAAGAGCCCGACGAATTCTCCACCCGTATTGCCCGTAATCAACAAATCATATTAAAAGAAGAATCCTACCTTGAGAAGGTGGTTGATCCTGCTGCAGGATCCTATTATATTGAGAGTCTTACAGATTCTGTTGCAAAAGCAGCCTGGGATTTATTCAGGATCGTTGAGAACAAAGGCGGCATGATTGCAGCTGTTAAAGAAGGATTTATTCAGGATGAAATCAACAAACAGGCAGCCCGGTTCTCTGAAGATGTTGCTACACGAAAGCTGGTAGTACTTGGGACCAATCAATATCCTGATCCTAAAGGAATGATCCTTGATAAAATCCAGGAAAGCCAGGACAACTCTACAGAAGAGGAAGAGAAGAATTCAAAATATAAGAAACTGGAGATCCGAAGGCTTACTGACGATTTTGATGAGATGCGCCTTGCTACCGAGATCCATGTTGAAGCCGGCAACAAACTGCCTTCCGTATTCCTGTTCACCATTGGAAACCTTGCCATGAGAAAAGCAAGGGCTATGTTCAGTACGAATTTCTTCGGCTGTGCCGGGTATGAAATTATTGACAATCCAGGATTCAACAATGTTGATGAAGGGGTTAAAGCAGCTCTTGCATCCAAAGCCAGTATTATTGTGCTCTGCAGTTCCGATGAAGAGTACGCCGAACTTGCCCCGTCCATTGCATCTCAGCTAAAAAGCAGCCATAAGGATTTAATTGTAATCCTTGCCGGGTATCCCAAAGAGTTGGTTGAGTCACTTCAGGCTTCCGGGGTAGATGATTTTATTCACATCAGAACCAATGTACTGGAGTTTCTGCAGAAAATTCAGGATAAACTGAACATCTCTCTTTAACAGTATCAGGAAAATAAATTATAAGATACAATCCATGAGACCCGATTTTAAAAATGTGGATTATAAACCAGGAAAAACTTCTGCTTCAGCTCCTCTGGAGTCGAAGGAAAAATCCTGGATGACGAATGAACAAATAGCAGTGAAACCGGTCTATTCAGCAGACGACCTCAAGCATATGGAACATCTTCATTATGCAGCAGGAGTTGCTCCTTTTCTACGAGGGCCATATAGCACTATGTATGTGATGAAACCCTGGACGATTCGTCAATATGCCGGATTTTCAACTGCTGAAGAGTCAAATGCATTTTACAGGCGTAACCTTGCCGCCGGGCAGATGGGCTTGTCAGTTGCTTTTGACCTGGCCACACATCGTGGTTACGACAGTGATCATGAAAGGGTAGCCGGAGATGTTGGAAAAGCTGGCGTTGCTATTGATTCCATCCTGGATATGAAAATTCTTTTCGATCAGATACCCCTCGACAAGATGTCAGTATCCATGACCATGAATGGTGCAGTGCTTCCTATCCTCGCCTTTTACATTGTTGCAGCAGAAGAACAGGGTGTTCCAATGGAAAAACTGAGTGGGACCATTCAGAATGATATCCTGAAGGAATTCATGGTGAGGAATACCTATATATACCCACCCATTCCTTCTATGCGGATTATTGCTGATATTTTTGAATTCACTTCACAAAATATGAAGAAATTTAATTCAATAAGTATCAGCGGTTATCATATGCAGGAAGCCGGTGCAACAGCAGATATCGAGCTTGCTTACACCCTGGCTGACGGGCTTGAGTACCTAAGGACAGGAATCCAGGCTGGAATCCCTGTGGATGCCTTTGCTCCCCGCCTCTCCTTTTTCTGGGCAGTAGGGATGAACCACTTTATGGAGATCGCAAAAATGCGGGCTGCCAGGATGTTATGGGCTAAAATAGTCAGTAAGTTTGACCCTAAGGACCCGAAATCGCTGGCTTTGCGTACGCACTCCCAAACCTCTGGCTGGAGTCTTACTGAGCAGGATCCATTTAACAATATTACCCGTACCTGTGTTGAAGCTCTAGCTGCTGCCCTGGGTCATACACAGTCGTTACATACCAATGCACTGGATGAAGCCATAGCTTTACCCACTGATTTTTCCGCGCGTATTGCAAGAAATACCCAGATTTATTTACAGGAAGAAACACAAATCTGCAAGGTTGTAGATCCCTGGGCAGGTTCCTATTATGTTGAATCATTAACTCATGAACTGGCTCATAAAGCATGGACCCTGATTGAAGAAGTGGAATCACTGGGTGGTATGGCAAAGGCTATTGAAACCGGGATTCCAAAGATGAGGATCGAGGAGGCATCTGCAAGGAAACAGGCAAAAATTGACGCTGGAAAAGATACAATTGTTGGGGTCAATAAATTCAGGCTTGAAAAAGAAGACCCTATTGAAATACTTGAAGTTGACAATTCAATTGTCAGGGAAGCCCAGTTAAAAAGACTGGAAATTCTAAAAGCAGGCAGGAATGCTGAAGAGGTTCAATCTGCTCTTGAAGCCCTCACTCATGCAGCTGAAACAGGTGAAGGCAATTTACTTGCCCTCAGTATAGATGCTGCCAGGAAAAGGGCATCACTGGGAGAAATAAGTTATGCACTTGAAAAAGTATATGGGAGGTATAAAGCCGTGATACGTTCAATTTCAGGAGTTTACTCATCCGAGAGTAAGGATGATGACAACTATCGCAAAGCATGCGAATTGGCTGATATCTTTGCTGAACTGGAAGGCCGTCGCCCCAGGATCATGATCGCAAAGATGGGCCAGGATGGACATGACCGTGGAGCTAAAGTAGTAGCCACAGGTTATGCTGATATGGGGTTTGATGTTGATATCGGACCGCTCTTCCAAACTCCTGCTGAATCTGCCCGTCAAGCTGTTGAAAATGATGTACACATCCTCGGAGTTTCCAGCCTGGCTGCCGGACATAAAACCCTGGTCCCACAGGTAATCGAAGAACTTAAGAAATTCGGCAGGGAAGATATTATGGTAATTGTTGGAGGAGTTATCCCTGCACAGGATTACCAGTATCTCTATGATGCAGGTGCTGTCGCAATCTTTGGCCCCGGAACACGCATCCCCGATGCTGCCATTATGCTTTTGAATATACTTATCGAAAGCAGGCAGTAACCTATTTCTGAAAATCTGTTTATCGGTTCCGGAATTTAGTGAAAACGAATGAAATCTTTCATGGCAGACCTGTTAACCGGGTCTGCCATTTGCTTTATTACCAATACAATCAAATTTCTTTCATTTTATCAAACGGAAGAACTTTTTCCTATATTTGAAACAATACTCAGTATATCTATTAAATGATTGTTCAGCTATGAAACTTTACTCATGCCCGTTGCAGACCTATTTGATCCTGTTCTTTATTTTCTTATTCAAATTATTACCGGCACAGGAGAATACCCCTGACAGTTGTTTGAACCTGGTTTTTCATTCCACTCTTGAGCAACAAGGATTTGATGCATTGTGCTCAGGGAAAAGTGTTGATTATCTCACGATGGCTATTGCGGTGAATCCTTCTTCTGATAAGGCTACACTTGAAAATTTCAAAGGGGTCATCCTGGCGGAAACCAGTGCAATCAAGAAATTTATGGAGAAACAAAAGAAACTCTCTAAATCACTGAAATTCATCTTCGACGATGTACAACAAAAATTCCTGAAAGCATATGACCTGGATGCTGAATTCAATGATCTGTTTGAATCGGGAAAATATAATTGCCTTACAGCTACCATATTATATTCCGTTATCCTGGAAAACCTGGGTATTGATCATAAGATCAAGTTCATGCCCGGCCATGTATACCTGGTTGCCTTCAATGGTGAAATCCCCTTTATGTTTGAAACAACAGATCCTTATGCAGGATTTTATGAAATCACAGATGCTGAGCAGACAAAAGCCTTGCAGGGCATGAGGTTACTGCAGTTCATGGCTTCAGGAAACGGACAGGATAAATCAGGTTCCGATTTGTTCGACAGGTATTTCATTAAGCTCAATAACACTGAAATGAGAGGTCTTGTGGGGTATCAATATGTAAACCAGGCGGTAACAGAAATGATGAACAGTCGTTTCACCAATGTGTACGATCTGACCTCTAAGGCGATATTATTGACTCCCATGGCTGAATTGAGGCTATTAAGGGAAGAATCCCTCAGGCAAGCTATTGCCCTGGAGAATAAAAACACTGTGAAAAGGGCAAAATTACTTGCAACCTACTACAATACCACTTCAAATGTCAACAAGAAGAACCAGGTTGCTGATGAGTTTAAACTCACTATTTACCAATGCCTGTTTAGCGCATTCCCTGCCCCTGATTCAATGAAACCCATTTATGAAACATTGAAAAACAGCATCAATGATGCAGATATGGTCATGGTGTTATCTGATCTTTATTCTTCCACCTATTCGGAATATCTGAAGACGACTGAAAACTATGAAGAGTATGTAGAATTTATATTCAGGATGTATGGAGAAGGGGTGAAAAGCAACTTCATAAAACTGCAAATCCAAAACTTTGTAGAAGCAATGGGGAGCAGCATTCCTTACCAGGAAA
Organism: Bacteroidales bacterium; assembly: GCA_016707785.1. Lineage (NCBI taxonomy): Bacteria > Pseudomonadati > Bacteroidota > Bacteroidia > Bacteroidales > Bacteroidales bacterium. Next base: position 107,129 of record JADJGZ010000004.1, read on the forward strand.
ATGGCATTGAAGTGTATGATAGCATAGCCTTAAAATACCCTGTTTTAAATGAATTTGAAGATTTCAGGAGAATCCAGTGTCATCTATGGGTAAGCAATGCTGAAAATGCTTTCCGAAACAATCAAATTGCTGAAGGCGAGGCGTTTTTGAAAAAGTACGAGGAGAATTCATTTGCCGGTGCAAAAAATTGCAATGCATCAATAGCCTATAGTGTAGCTGCTTCCTATTTTTTCAGAAAAGGAAATACTACAAAATCAAAAGCTTTGCTCAAAAAAGGATTAAGTTATGATCCAAACAATTGGGAGCTCAAGCAGAAACTGCGTGAGATAAGCAAATAATTCTAGCCATCTATCGCCAGGTTATGTTGTTTCTTCGTGATAAACTCATTGCCCAGTGCAGTTTTAAATCGCACCTCGAACATGAGTTTCTTCATGAAGAAAGAGCCTCTGACAACAGGGACATGATAAATCCCCTTTTTCCCTGACACTTCCAGTTGTTGCCGGGAACCTGGTTCTCCAAAGATAGTTACGAAAAAGTTAGGAGTATATTTATCATCATTCAAACTTGCGACAAGCTTATAGGTCCCATCTATGGTGAGATGGTTAACTTCGGAAATAAGTATTGAAATATTATATTCTATCGGTGTCCCATTCTTCCTGTACTCTTTCAATCCTGGCTGCACCTCATTCTTTTTATAGAGTACATGTGCCATCACTTTGCCATCTTCATAAAACCTTTTTTCGATCCCTTCTTTATATCCCTCAACATAATTAGATTGGGAGAAAGCAATTCCATTCCCATAGAAATAGAGACATTTGCCATTCTTCTTCCCATCTTTATAAATGGCATCCATCCTTAACTTTCCATCCGCATAGTATTTCCTCACTCTCCCATTCGCTTTACCATTTTTAACCTCCACAATCGACTGGAGTTTCCCATCCTCAGAATAGATTTTTTGTTCACCATCCTTGGTATTACCGGAACCGAGCTGCTCAGGTTCAAGACCCACAAGGCGTTTTCCTCCTTTACTATCACAAGATTCAAAGAGAAACAAACAAAACAACAGTGAAACAGAAAATAGATAGATCTTCATACCTCAATAATTAATGATTAATTGTTTGATTTAAGCTGCCTTTAGCACTTCAATTATATGATGCTATTTTACAAGAATAAGCACATTTCATATTTGAAAAATATTGATGCAAATTAAAGAAAATCCGAAAATCCAGCAAAAACTTTTTGATTTTACATAAACACATGAAAATCATTCAATAACGAATTTACGGGGAAACGACTTTGGGAGCGTCTTTTCTCGATAAGAATACGAAACCATTTTTCTTGTACAACACTTCCATTGCAGGAATGATGTGTTTCCACTCTTCGTAATGGGGTTCTTTCAATACCAGGTAGAATGGTTTATCAATATTCTCAGTCAATAACCACATAGGACGCTTTTTATCTTCTGGATTCTTGTTCCCATAAAACAAGGGTGCATAACTGAAATACCCGGTATTTAATATATAGCAATCCTCTCCTGCTTTTTCTTTAAAAAATTCAATAGCAGCACCTTGTGTATATTTTTCAATTTTATAAGGGAAGACCAGAATGGTCAGCCATGTGAAAAGCAAAGTGGATGAAAGCAGACCAATCATTGCATACTTAAAATTCCTTTTCCGGAAAAGGACAAAGAATACAGCTCCAGAAAGAATTATCAGTCCTATAAGGCTCTCAAAACCAGACCAGTGGACGTCAGCTCCCAGGTTGGCAACTGCAAAAGAGTCCTTTATGATACCTGAGGCAATAATTTCTGCCTTAAACTGCATAGCTAAAGGAATAGCAATTACAACCGATGCAATTAGGAATGAAAGGCTTAAAACGAGAACATTCAGCCAGGTATTCCATTTTTTCTTTCCTTCGAGTAAATCCACGATCGTTTTAGCTGCAAGGAATGTGAGTGGGAAATAACAAAGGGAGCTGTAGTGAACAATTTTGGTTTTCACAATGCTGAATAAAATTAGCACTACCCAGAAAAGGATCAGCATCAATTTGTGAAAGTTAACGAGCGCGGGATTATCTGGTTTATTCAGTCTGAATGACTTCAAGGCTATGACAGAAGCAGGAAATACCCCGGCCAGGAGTACCCAGAAGTGGTAACTCCAATGCCCTCCGTGGCCGGCATCAGGGATGGTAAAGAGTCGTACCTGGTACATAATGAACTTAACTACCATATCTCCATGGCCGTTCAATATTTGCAGAATAAACCAGAATCCCCCTGTGAAAAGGGCAGTGAAAAGAAAAATCGGGAGGTGTTTCCAACTGAAAAACAATGATGATGGCACTTCCCTCTTCCTGAAATAATTCCAGATTACAGGTATAAAATAAACAGCTATCACCAAACCAAGAATCAGGAAGGCAGTCGGCCCCTTGGTCATCACTGCTAACCCGATGAAAAAACCTGAAAGCAGCGCGTTGCGTATTTTAGAGTTTCTAACTTCAGGAGATGTGGAGTACAGTGAAAAATACCAGACAGAAAGAAAAATGAAAAGGTTGAACCAGGGGTCAATAATTCCTGAACGGAAGTAAAGCTGAGGAAGGATAGAAGCAGCATATACGAGTAACCACCATAGTCCCATTGATTTTGAATGAAGCCTGTCACCGATTTTAAAAATCAGCAGCAGGGTGACTATCCCACAAACTGCATTGGGGAAGCGGGCTGCGAATTCATTGATTCCAAAGGCTTTCATCGATAAAACCTGGAGCCATATGAATAATGGTGGTTTTTCCCAGAATGGCTTGAAATCTATCTGTACATTCAGAAAATCACCAGTCACAATCATTTCACGCGCACATTCAGCGAAATTGATCTCATCCCAATCAAAAAGATGCATATTTCCGATAAAGGGAATGAAAAACACCGCCGAGGCAGCAGCAATAATCATCATCCATGAAAAATAGTTCCGACGTTCCAAATCAGCAATTTTATACAAAAATATACAATTCATTTCATTGCCTGATTTCTACTATCTTTATATACTTAAATTTAAACCGAATAAATCCTTTACAAAATGGATACTGAAGAAAGTTCCGCCCCATACCAGGTATATGAGGGTACAGCCTGGGAGTCAGGATTATTACTGAGTATTCTTGAAGACAATGAGATACCTGCTTTTCTAAAGGATGTATCCAGTATACCCTGGAATTCATTTCCTGTAAATTCATCCAGTGTGAAAGTATTTGTTGCTTTCCGTGATTATGAACCAGCCCTGAAAATTGTTGAAGAATTCACACAGAATATGCAAAAAGCACCTGAAACTCTTCCTGAAGAATAAGTATCCCTTGATAGAGCCCATCAAATTGATTTAACATTGGTTTTATATTGAGTTTCTTTTATATCTTGCAATCCTATTTGACTGCCAAGTCTGCTCTAACTCAATAATTACCTGCTAACCAATACCTTAACAGGTCATTCGTTATGAAATTACCCAATGTTGGCAAATCCTCCTTTTTTTATTCCCTCCTTTTCTGGTCGGTATATCTTTATTTTAATGTGTATTTCAGGCGCTTTTCTGTAACAGGGAGGAATAATATTCCGGCTGGCAAACCAATAATCTTTGCCGGGAACCATCAGAATGCCCTTATGGATGCTTTATCTATTTTATTTGCAGCGCGGGGAAAAGTAGTATTCCTTGCCCGGGCTGACCTGTTCAAAAAGAAATATATTGCAAGGATCCTGTTTTTTATGAGAATCCTGCCTGTTTACCGCATCAGGGATGGAATAAGTTCGATGGGGCAGAATGATGCAACTTTTAAAAAAGCAGCCGAAATACTTAGGGCAGGCACTCCCATTGCATTATTTCCGGAAGGCAATCATGCAGGGTACAAGAGGCTGAGATCGCTGAAAAAAGGAATATGTCGCATTGCTTTCATGGCGGAAGAACAGGCCGGATACAACCTTGATCTTCATATAGTTCCTTCAGGTATAGATTATAGTAATTATTCTGATCCGGGAGCAAGACTGCTTGTGAAATACGGAAAACCAATTCGTGTAGCCGATTTTATTCCACAGCACCATGAAAATCCACAGAAAGCTCTTTCTCTCCTGAGGGATAAACTCTCAGAAGAGATGGAACCGCTGATGATCAATATTTCAAGTGAAGAGGATTATGACACCTATATGAATGCCTGTAAAATATTTGTGCCTGCCATTCTCAGGAAACTTAAAATCCGAAATAACCATCACAATCGCTTATTGCAAGAGAAAGAAGTTATTTCCCGCCTCGGTCAGGCAGAAAAGGAATACCCTTTGGCTTTTGAATCTTTAAGAAATGGATTACAAATCTATAACAAGCTGTTATATCAATATGGACTTAGAGATTGGCTGTTACGTAAGAAAAAAATGCCATTTCTTTCCTTTGCACTTGATTTGTTTATATCCCTCCTGCTTTCTCCAATATATTTTTATGGGCTGATTATTAACTACATACCATATAAACTCCCGTTATTATTCAGCAGGAAAGTCAAGGACCCTGTTTTTCACAGTTCCATTCACTTTGGAACCGGGTTGGTGATTTTCCCTCTCTTTCACCTGATTTTGCTGACCATTTTCAGCTTACTTACAAAGGGTGTTCTCCTTAAAATTGCCTTTGCATTGAGTCTGCCACTTTCAGGAATTTTCACCTTTTATTACTATATCCATTTTCTTAAGCTGGGCGGCAAATTCCGCCTGTTATGGATGAAGTTGTTTGAAAAGTACTTTTTAGAAGATATTCAGGAAAAAAGATCCTCCCTTCTACTTCAAATCTATAAACTGTTGAATTACTAAAATCAAACCTATGAGAACCTCTCATTTTATGCTTTTATCAGTTTTGTTAGCTATGGCCGTTATTGCCAATGGCCAGGAACAAAAAACTGAGCAAGTTAAAAAAGGATATAGTTTTGGCCTTCTACCCACCATTTCTTTCGATGCAGATATGGGGTTCCAGTATGGAGGCCTGGTAAGTGTTTATGATTATGGTGACGGGAAAATATATCCTTCCTACAAACAGATGGTAAAAGTTGAAGTATCAAGGTATACGAAAGGCTCAGGAACAAACCAGCTCTTCTATGATGCCAAAAATCTATTGCCACATCACTTAAGGCTGACCGCCGATTTAAGTTACCTCACTGAAAAATCCCTGGATTTCTATGGGTTTAATGGATATCAAAGCATTTTTGATATAGATCTCACCGACAAAGATGCCGATGACTATATTTCCAGGGTATTCTATCGGAATCAACGTAAGATGTTCAGGTTCACCCTTGATTTGCAAGGCAGGTTATATGGAGATCACCTGAGGTGGTTAGGAGGAATCGGGATCATGAATATGAAAATGGGAAGAGTGGATTTCAATTCCATCAATAAAGGAAAAAAAGATGAGGATATCCTGAAAGATACAACAACCCTGTATGACAAATATGTTGATTGGGGCATTATCAGCCAGGAAGAAAAAGATGGCGGCAATGCCAATTTCCTAAAAGCCGGTATAGTTTATGACACCCGCGATAATGAAGCAAATGCGATGAAAGGTATGTGGTCAGAAGCCCTCATAACCTATGCCCCGGGCTTCATGTTTAACCCTGAATTCAATTATGCAAAGCTGGTACTTATCCACCGACAATATTTCACATTGATCAAAGACAGGCTTTCGTTTGTTTATCGTTTAGGTTACCAGGGAACAATTGGAGGAGATGCACCCTTCTTTATGCAACCCTATATGCTTAGCTCCTACTCTTCCATTACCAAAACCGATGGCCTGGGAGGAGCGAAAACACTGAGAGGTATCATGCGCGACCGGGTAGTAGGAGATGGTATTGCTTATGGAAACCTCGAAGTTAGGTGGAAATTCCTGAAGACTCATGTAGGCAAACAAAACCTGTATATGGCCTTAAATGGATTTTCCGACTTCGGAATGGTGGTTCAGGAAATTAATCTGAACAGAGCCAATATCACCCAGGCAGACCAGGATACCTATTTTGATTTCTCTTACGAAAAAGATAAACTGCACCCCAGTGTTGGAGCTGGTTTAAGGATAGCTTTAAATGAAAACTTTATCCTTGCAGTTGATTATGGCTTTGCATTGAATCAAAAAGATGGCGCAAAAGGTTTATACATAAACATTGGTAATCTGTTCTAGACAACAACAATAACTTTCCTAAAGGCAGTTAACGGTATTACCTTTGTAGAATACACAGATTAAGAGTAAATTAGATAGTCTGAATTTATCTACCTAATCCCTTTGCCAATGGTAAATCCTGTTATTACCCCCATGATAATTGCTGCAAGAATCCGCAGATATGTTAATCGTTTCGAAAATGCCGGTGCAACTGATCCCCGGGGTGCAAAAACGCTCCAATCGCTGGGTTTAGATAATGGATTCCTTTTTAATCGTCTTTTGGCTAATAATGTTTTTATAGAAGCCTCTCCGGGTTATTTCTATGTGAGCAGGGAAAACTTCATGAAGTACAGGCAAAAACGGAGAACCAGGGCGATCTACATTCTTTCTGCTTTCATTGCAGTAATAGTTATTAGCTATTTGTTCCTGTAACCTTTCACCAGTAAAGTACAATTGAATTGAAGGTTGGCAAATATCATAAGCTCACCTGATTCTTATTTTTTCAGACCAACCCTTTTTACACCTGAATAATTTAAAGTCTTTTTTTCTTTAATAAAATCAATCAGGGTCTGAGCACCAGTTGTAAACGTGCTATTTCCCGGATCTCTGTGGTCAAATTTGTAGCTTGCTGAAATATAACTATTTAAACCAACACTATAATCTTTCACCGGATCCAGGATTTTTCCGTTCATATCTTTCATCTCCACACCTACACAACTTCCCTTTTCATCCAGGATAACTTCATAGGTGATTCCGGAAACTTCAAGATCAATACTCTTCTCCCTGTTATACGCATTACAAATCAGTGATGTCATCTCATCAACATTCATCTTGTAGATAACAATCAGGTTGCCAAATGGATCCAGTTTGTAAACATCCTTTAACCTGATTTCTCCTTCGGGGATTGAAGAAATCCGAATTCCTCCTGTATTCTGAAAAGCAATATCCAACTTAAGCTGAGAAGTAATGGCATCAGTCATCAGGCTTCCTAATTCATCTTCACCTGCAATAGGTTTCTCTGCAAAACCGATAATCACATTGAGCTCTTTATTATCATTGTATTGATCAATCAATGCCTGGACTTCAGGTTTTGAATTCGTAACCGACTGCAGAGGAATCAACTCATAATCGCGACGATTGATCTTTCCATCAACAATCCCTAACGTAAGTTTGCCTACATTTCTCAATCCCGATCCGGCTTGAACAATCATAACATCATTCACCATCATGGCCTTAGTCATTGTAGTATGAGAATGACCGCCAATAATCACATCAAATTCGGGCATCTCTTTTGCCAGGGGTTCATCGGTTTCAACACCTAAATGAGTCAAACCAATCAACATTCCATACTCTTGTTTAAGGTATTTGTATTTTAGTGCTTGCTGCAGTCCATCTGTAAATCTCAGGCCTTCCAGCTTTGAAGGATGCGAATCAGGTAGACCATTTTCACCTAATTGAATAACGCCCAATACTGGTATCCTGATTCCCCCGGCTTCAAGTATATAGAAGGGTTCAGGCTGTTTGAAAACAGCGTTGGAAGCATCGATATTACAGCTAATAAAAGGGAAAGCGGCCTGCTTAATTCTTGCATTCAGCTTATCCTGCCCCAGGTCAAATTCATGATTGCCCAGAGCAGAGAGATTGAATCCGCATTGGTTCATCAGGTCGATCATTGGAAAACCTTTATCTTCTACCATATCAACTACCGGGTTACCAGTGAAATTATCCCCGGCAGCAAAAAGGAATACAAAAGGATGTATCTTTCTCAGACTGTCAGCCAGGTAGGCAAGCTTACCCATATTATCGATCTTTGCATGCATATCATTGGTATGCAGAATGATGATTTCAGTTTCTTTCGAAGCAGCTTGTCCAAAAGTGCCAGCTGGGATTATTGCAATTCCTGCAAGTAATATCCAAACAAGAAAGTTTTGAATTTTCATAGGATTTTGATTCTTTTCAATGTTAAACGCTGTCCATTTGCCAGGGAGCCATCAAGGTCTGTAAGGTTTCCAAACCGGTCAAAGATAGCCATTTTACCCTGTTTTACCAGATTGAATGACCTTTGAGAATAGGCAAGTAAGGCGTCCTGCACGCGCGCACCCATAAATATTTCCAATTCCTTTTTATTAATGAAGACTTTCATAACCATGCATAACCAATAATTTTGAACTGGAATCCTTAAGTAATGTACCCTCAATAATATCAACATTTTCGATCAGCACAACCCCGGGGTGTTTTCCTTTTTCAAAACTTCCCAGGCTGTCAAAACCAAAGAACTTAGCACCATTCATTGTTGCCCAGGAGAGCACTTCACAAAAAGGGATATCAGGAAAAAATTCCTGCAGGGTTTTCATCTCATCCAGCATCTGCAAAGAATCATTGGAGGCAAGACTGTCTGTCCCGAGTAAAATATTGCACCCCATTCGTCTGAACAAATCAACTAGTGGCAATCGATTCTCGATATAAAGGTTTGCATTGGGACAGAGGCACCAGGCTGCATTCACAAAATTTTTCAGTGCGAAATCTATATCCTGTTCCTCACTGAAGGTATTATGCACCAGTAAAATAGAAGCCTGAGCATCCAGATCACCGGCAATACTTTCCAGGGGACGTTTTCCGGTAGCTTCGAACTTTCGGATACCCGGGTTAAACAATTGTCGTCGATCTGCAATTGGACCTTCCCCGGACTTAAAAAACAGATTTTCCTGTTCACTCTCCTGGTGATGAATCGAGAAAATGCCTGATGGATTTCCCTCTTTCATGATTAGCTGAAAAAGGTCGGAAGACACGGAGTAGGTAGCATGAGGAGTGACAGATGATCGGGAATTCCGTTTCAGGCCGCGAAAAACCTGATTAAGAACCTTTATCTTTTCAAAAGCAAGATCAGCTCTAACCGGGTCGGATGCAAAGACTTCAGAAAAGGTATGAAAGAGTGTGGCAGATTTCTCCTTGAAATCTGCTGTGATATCTGAATTGGAGATATCCCCTACTGCGACAATGCCGGATTCAAGCATACTTTTTCCGGTGGTTTCAATCATCAGCAAAGCCTGATCACGGCTCACATCTTTTCTTAATATTTCGAGCTGCTGCACAAATCCATCCAACCCACCATGAGGTTCAATCATTTCTTTTGCCCAGGAAAGCTCCAGATGGCAATGAGCATTAACGAAACCGGGACAAAGGAACCCTTTGAATCTCTCTACAGGAATCACTTCTAAATCAATATTTTCCGGGCTAAGCAAGTCCTGAATTTTCCCATAATCATCTAATACCAGTATCCCATCCCGAATTGGGGAATCATGAATTGGGAAAATGATATCAGCAGAAAGGAACCTCATGATTCTGATTGATTAATCACAAATGTAGCGATAATCCATTTCTCAGGAACGAACAAAATCCTTCAGGGATACCGGGAGTAGTAACTTTCAGTCAGTTTATCTGATCGCAATCCTATTACGCTTTGGGATTATTCCTTATTAAATCATCATTTAAACCCTTATTAATAAGTTATCCCTATTTTTGCAGATTAAAGCTTTTTAATGAAAGATCCAAGATTAGTAACAGGGTTCTCCAGGTTGACCAAAGACCAGAAGATAGACCTGGTTTCCAGCCATGTTAAACACTCACAGAAATTTGCTGACACTTTACGATCCTTATGGCATCAGGAGCCTGCCGTGCAGAAATTATATGATGAATTCAGTGAAAATACACTTTCAAACTATTATTTCCCGTATGGAGTAGCACCCAACTTTATGATCAATGGCAAGTTGTACATTGTACCCCTTGTAATTGAAGAAAGTTCTGTTGTTGCTGCCGCTGCAGGGGCTGCCAAATTCTGGGCTGAGCGCGGTGGATTCCATTCTGAAGTAGTTTCTACAGAGAAAATAGGCCAGGTTCACTTCCTCTGGAAATCTGATATAAGCCCCCTTAAGCTTGCATTCCCTGAATTAAAAGCCATTTTGCTTGAACGCACTGCAAGTTTTACAGGCAATATGAAACAACGAGGGGGTGGGATTCTGGATATTGAACTGGTGGATATGACAGATAAGATCCCTAATTACTACCAGATTAAAGGAACCTTTGACACCCGTGATTCTATGGGTGCAAATTTCATTAACAGTTGCCTGGAAGAATTCGCTGATATCCTGAAGGAATTTGTCACCGATGACGACCGTTTTGATGTATCTAATTTGGAGATTATCATGTCGATACTTTCCAACTTCACTCCTGAATGCAGGGTTAAAACATGGGTTGAATGTGATTTAAGCAAACATCAGGGTTTTGATGATTCCTATACCGATGAAGAATTTGTGGAGAGATTTGCCCTGGCAGTGAATATTGCAAGGGTAGATATCTTCAGGGCTACCACTCACAACAAAGGAATATTCAATGGAATTGATGCTGTTGCTTTGGCTACAGGTAATGATTTCAGGGCTATGGAAGCTTGCGGACATACCTGGGCATCCCGCGACGGACATTATAAAAGTTTGAGTGAAGTTAGTATTACCAATGGGACTTTCCGGTTCTCCATTGATCTCCCTATCGCTTTAGGCACTGTTGGAGGGCTGACGAACCTGCACCCCCTGGCTAAATATTCCCTTGAGTTACTGGGAAATCCAGGGGCGGTTGAACTGATGCAGATTGCCTCAGCAGCCGGATTGGCCAACAATTATGCTGCAGTTAAATCACTGGTGACCAAAGGAATTCAGAAAGGCCATATGAAAATGCACCTGTTGAATATCCTGAATGTTTGTAATGCAACAGAACTTGAAAAAAAGCAGGCTGTAGAATATTTCAAACATGAAAAAGTGACCTATAGCACAGTGAACAAGTTTCTTGAAAGTATCAGATAATTTACCCATTTTGAATTCAGAATCATATTATTCAAATGCGAAACTTTTAATCTCCGGGGAATACCTGGTTTTGGAAGGAGCCCTTTCACTGGCAGTACCATTGAATTTAGGACAGGACCTGATCGTTGAAACAAACAGTGACAGAGAATTGTATTGGGAAGCCCTGGAACCATCCGGAACCTGGTTCATGACGAGGCTATCACTCCCCTTGTTTACCCTTCTGGAAACAACTGATGCAGCTGCATCGGAACAACTGATTAAACTTCTGCAGGCAGCAAGGCTTTTAAATCCGCATTTCTTAACTGATGAGAAGGGTTTCAGCATTAAAACACATCTGAATTTCAACAGGAAGTGGGGATTGGGAAGCAGTTCCACACTCCTCGCCAACCTGGCATCCTGGGCTGAAATCGATCCTTTTGCACTACACTTTGCAACCTCCACAGGATCAGGTTATGATATTGCCTGTGCAATGGCTCCGGGCCCAATTCTCTATCAACTCAACGGAGGTAAACCCATCATTCAAAACATTGAATTTCATCCTCCTTTCTCTCATTCCATATATTTTGTGTACCTTGGCATCAAACAAGACTCCAACCAAGGGATCCATGACTACCGGAAACGTGTGGCCGAATTGCCAGGCGAAACCATTAACACCATGAATGCCTTAACTTTAGCTATGGCAACCTGTCATTCCTTTAATGATTTTACTCAACTGGTTCATGAGCATGAAACCTTAATGGGTGGGATACTAAACAAACCGATCCTTAATAAAACCCTCTTTTCCGGATTTCCGGGTGCAGCCAAATCCCTGGGTGCCTGGGGAGGAGATTTTGCCATGGTATGCAGCCAGCTGCCCTTTGACGACCTTAGATACGAATTGAAAAAGAGAGGAATGGAGACTCTGTTCCGGTTTGATGATATTGTGCGTAAAAATCAAAATCTTTAAATGCAGCCTTTCGAATATAAAGGATCAGGTAAATATAAACCGTTGAGTGGCCCTTTAAGTGCACACTGGCAATCCCCTTCCAATATTGCATTGGTGAAGTACTGGGGGAAAACCGGCCTCCAGTTACCTGTGAACCCCTCTCTTAGCATGACGTTAAGCAAGGCTTTTACTGAAACTACCCTGACAGTATTTCCCCTTGAGAATAAAAGTGAAAGGAGTGTGAAGGTATATGTGGACCAGGTATTAAACCCCGGTTTTGAAGAGAGAATCAGCGGCTTCCTGGATTCCATCTCAGATATATTCCCATTTATTCCGGAAGTTTCATTCAAAATAGATACCAGGAATACATTCCCTCATTCCGCCGGAATAGCCTCTTCAGCCTCTGGTTTTAGTGCCCTTGCCCTTTGCCTCTGTACTTTACAGGAGCAACTCTCAGGAACAGCTATTCCCGATTTTCAAGCCGTAGCTTCGCATGTTTCGCGTTTAGGCTCAGGTAGTGCCTGCCGTTCAATTTATGGTGGATTCACACTTTGGGGAAATACCCCTTATCTTACTGGTTCTGACGACAGGTTTGCCATTCCGGTGAACAATATTCACCCGGATTTCAACACTTTAAGAGATGCTATTCTGATAGTTGGCAGTGGCGAAAAGAAAGTATCCAGTTCTGCCGGCCATAGCCGAATGGAGAACCACCCTTTCGCAAAGGCCCGGATAATACAGGCTCAGAATAACATAGGGAAATTGCTAAAAGCAATGGAGGTTGGTGATATTGATACCTTTATAAGCGTAACTGAGCAAGAGGCTCTCACACTTCATGCATTAATGATGACCTCCTCTCCCGGTTTTATTCTCATGAACCCTGAAAGTGTCCGAATTATCAATCGTATCCAGGAGTTCAGAAGCATAAGCAAACTTAATATCTGTTTCACCCTCGATGCCGGACCGAATATTCATTTAATATTTTTTGAAAAAGATCGTGAACAAGTCCATCGTTTGATTGTTGAAGATTTATTACAAAATGATAAACAAAACAACTGGATTGATGACGCAATTGGAACAGGACCTTTTGGTTCATGAAAAAAGCACAAAAGGGATAACCCTAAGTAAATCAAATACAATGAAGAGAAAAACTGATATATTTTACGGAAAGGTTTTATTATTCGGTGAGTACAGTATTTTATTCAATTCAAAGGGCCTGACTATCCCTTACTCTCATTTCACTGGTCAGTTGAGTTTTATCAACGACGATAAGTATACAGATTATGACTTTGCAGTTCAGTCGAACAAGCAGATGTTTGAATTCCTGGAATATATGCAGGCATTTGAAGTTGAGGGGTTAATGCCTTGCAGGATGGACCTCAAGCGTCTTAGGCATGACCTTGAGAGTGGATTGTATTTTGAATCAAATATTCCCCAAGGTTATGGAATTGGCAGTTCAGGAGCATTGGTAGCTGCAGTCTATGACAGGTATTGTCTTGACAAGATTGAGACAGATGAAAATATTAGCTCTGAAAATATAAGTCGTCTGCGAACCATTTTCTCTATTTTAGAATCCTTATTTCATGGGCAAAGTAGTGGCATTGATCCGCTGAATTGTTATATCCAGCACCCTTTACTAATCAATTCCCGGGAAAATATATCCATTACCGGAATTCCCCGGAGCAAATTTGAAAATGAAGGGGTTATTTTTCTTGTGGATACCGGTAAAATTGGGAAAACGGGTCCTTTGGTCAACCACTTTCTTGAGCAGATGCGTTTCAAAGAATATGAAACTTTATTCAGAACCGATTACATTCCCTGGGTCAACCAGTGCATTTCAGATATTCTGAATGGGAGGATGAAATCTTTTTTCGATGCACTAATCAAGGTATCTGAGTTTCAATTGCAGCATTTCGGCAATATGATTCCTTCTGGTTTTATAGCACCCTGGAAATGGGGACTTGATACCGGTACCTTCCAGCTCAAGCTTTGCGGATCAGGAGGTGGTGGATTCCTGCTTGGATTTACCACAGATTATGCATCCTCCAGGAAATATTTCAACAATCTCGAACATGAAGTGATTCCTGTTTACAAATCAGGGCAGTAGCTAAAGAATAATCCGGCCTCACACCTTCACAAATCCTTTCATTCCTCTTCGGATTTGGGTAAATTTGCAGTAACAACCGCAAATTAATGTACTATGGGGCAAATCTTCTCAATTACCGGACAAATCGTTGATGTAGTATCAGGAACAATTTTTCCCGGCAGGATAAATATCTCTTCCGGTAAAATTGAATCTGTTGAAAAATTTGAGAATTCTGAAACGGTCCATATCCTGCCCGGACTCATTGATGCTCATATTCATATTGAGAGCTCCATGCTTTCTCCCTCTGAATTCGCCCGATTAGCTGTTGTTCATGGCACCACAGCCACGGTTTCCGACCCGCATGAAATTGCCAATGTCCTTGGAATGGAAGGGGTAAAATTTATGGTTGAAAATGGGAAGCAGACCCCATTCAAGTTCAATTTCGGTGCCCCCTCCTGTGTTCCTGCCACAGGATTTGAATCATCCGGTGCCATCCTGGGTTCTGCTGAAGTTGAAGAGCTGCTGGCTGATAATGAGATTCTATATCTTTCAGAAATGATGAACTTCCCCGGGGTGGTTTATAAAGATGAAGAAGTCATGGCCAAACTAAAAGCTGCAAGAGACCTCGGAAAACCCATTGATGGACATGCACCGGGACTGTCCGGCGAAATGCTTGAAATATATGCAAAATCAGGAATTACAACCGACCACGAATGCGTAAACATTGAGGAAGCTGAACAAAAAATTGCCCTGGGAATGCATATCCTGATTCGGGAAGGCAGTGCAGCAAGAAACTTCGATAACCTCATCCCTCTGCTCAAAACACACCCTGATAAAGTGATGTTTTGCAGCGATGATAAACACCCTGATGATCTGATCAAAGGGCATATGAACCTGTTATTAAAGCGATCAGTAGAAAAAGGGTATAACCTGATGGATGCAATCAGGGCCTGTACTCTGAACCCTGTAAAACATTACCGGCTGAAGAGCGGACTCCTTCAACCAGGTGATGATGCAGACTTTATTATCGTGGATTCCCCTAAAGAATTTAATATCCTTGCTACCTATATCCGGGGAGAAAAATATTCTGAAAACGGTGTGACTACGATACCTTCTGTGATTAGCACCCAACCCAACAGATTCAATATTGGTGAGATAATTCCCCTGATGCTTAAGGTTCCATCGAAGGATGGCAAGATAAAAGTTATTCATGCTTACGATGGAGAACTGGTAACCGGGAAAATGTTGGTGGAACCTTTTGTGAAGAATGGTTTCGTTGAAAGTGATATTGAAAAAGACATCCTCAAAATCACTGTAATCAATCGTTTCAGCCCATCTACACCAGCTATGGGATTCATTCACGGGATAGGACTGAAGCATGGAGCAATCGCCTCAACAGTGGCACATGACAGTCACAACCTTATTTGTGTGGGTACGAGCGACGAATATATGATGAAAGCCATTGAACTGGTTTCAAAAACCGGAGGCGGGATAGCATTTGCAGATGAAAATCATGAAATGATCCTGCCTCTTCCAATTGCAGGCATAATGACGGATGATGATGGAAACAGTGTGGCTAAAAAGTATGAGATAATTAACGACCTGGTTCACCAGAAGGGAAGCAAATTGAGGGCGCCTTTCATGACCTTGTCGTTCATGGCTTTATTGGTAATCCCTGAACTCAAACTAAGTGACAAGGGTTTGTTTGACGGAAATACCTTCAGTTTTACAGATCTGTTTGAGCGATGAGTTACCGTACCAGTCCATCTAAAAATCTGCACCAATGGCAACACTGGGTTTTTCAATTAGGGTCCATCAAAATTTTAATTTTATAACCACCTGTCTTTTTAGAGTTTACGATCAATAATAATCCTAATTAAACATTTTATTTCAGATTTATTTCTCCATTCGAGCCCCAGGTACCGCTCTACAACAGGATCTACTAAATATATACATATTTATCTGTGTATTATGTATTTTTTTATATTTGCAAAAACATTCGAATTATGTCAGATCAATTAAAACTTGATATCGTAAAGCTAGAAGCTGCTGCTAGTAAGCTACGCGCGATGGCTCATCCAATGCGTATTGCCATCATTGAACTTTTGAGTAACAATAAAAAATTGAGCGTTACTGAGATCTATGAATCACTCAGGATCGAGCAGGCAGCTGCAAGCCATCATTTGAATATTCTGAAGAGTAAAGGAATTCTGGCCTCTCGCCGTGATGGCAAGCAAATCCACTATTCATTGAAAAATAGTACTTTACTTGAGATCATCACTTGTATCAACAAGTGCAATGATGCTGCCTAGTGCTGTTTGCAGCTAGCCATTCAAACTAAGAAGCCCTGGAATAATCAGGGCTACATTTGCCATTCTTCTTCCAGATCCCAGTTCCCCCTGACTTCAAATATTTTGGGGTGAATATCAATTCTTTCAGGTTGTCTGTATTGCAGAAACCGACCTGAATCCCATTTCCCATTAGCATTCTGGTCATATATGGCTTTCAATCCATATTTTCCCGGAATAAGGAAACCAAAATCAACCCAACCTGATTTATCAAGGACATGTTGCTGTAGTACAACATTTTTGTCCCCCAACAATTGGATAATTACAGGATGTTTAACCGTGGCAAGCACAATATTCATCTTAAATTGTCCATAGTCTTCTTTTGTACGGAGCTGGAACTTTGACCTGACAGTATCATTAATGGCACCATAGATATCCTTGAAAACTCCCTGAGGGAAACAGAAGCTCATAATCCTCTGCAGTCTTCCAGGGAAAGTTCACCTTTACCTTGCGATGTAATTGGTCAACAAATTGCAATACCGGGAAAAGTGTATCGGGAGTCTCCTTCCCCCTGATAAGCAAAACCTTTGAGGAATCCATCAGTTGGAGCGGATTTGGGAAAGTGATTATATATGGCATATTCCATTCCAACTGCCGGGTCCTTGCAACAGGAACAACAAAATGAAGGGATGAATCTGCTTTGGACTGGTTCTTTCCTTTCTCATTGGATCTGATTTTAAAGGTAGTCCCAATTTCAAGTGTATCAGTCAATCGAATTTCATCCTGAATTTTTAACTTCAGTGTATCCGGTACCACTCCTGTCAACCAGTAATAAACAGTATCCCTGGCTGCAGAATATTCCCTCATCGACCATTGAGCTGTACTATCCATATTCAAAGGAACTACAGACAACTCCTTCACAGGATACCTGAAAAACAGGGTCATCAGATGTGGAGCAGTCATCACCCCTTTTAATAGCCTTTGTGTGGAATCCGGTTCCGGGAAAAGGTTCAGCGCATATTCCCCTTCCGTTGACATTACTTTCAGACTGGTATCGATGATGGACTGCCCCAAATATAAAGGCTCAACAAGGCTGTCGTAAAAAGCAACATTTTCTGTAGCAGGATTATATAAATAGTCATTATTCCCATCCTTCAGGGCAACCAATCTGTACTTTCCTGCTGCCAGGCTATTCAGGATAAACGCCCCCCCTTCGCCTGATCGTGACACATACATCGGTCTTTGCAGCATAGGAACTGAATCGGCCAGGTCGCGGTATAACATCACAAGCGCATCTTTAACAGGCATACGGGTAAAGGCATCAGTCACCCTTCCTTTAAGGCTTAATGAGTCGATAAATGAACCGGTAGAAAAAGCGAAAGAGAGGTTCTTAAGAGGATTTCTTTCTGTGATATCTGCAATAGCATCCCCAAAATAGAAATTGTAAGTGGTATTGGAGCGAAGGGTGTCTTTTAATTTTACAACCAGGGAACGGCCTTTAATGCGAAAATCCGGATCTTCATTTAAAGGAGGGGAAATAATCAGGTGTTTATCAATATCTACCAGTTGAATATATTCACTGAAACCCAGTATAAGCCTGTCACCTTTAAAATTGGCTGATTTATTTAAAGGGTTGGAATAGATGAGTGTTGGTGGTATTTCATCTTTTATTCCACCTGTTGGAGGTACGATGGTAGCACATGAGAAAGTGAACACTAATAGTGCTAATAATCCAAAAAAGCCTTTAAAAATCCGGAACCCCTGGTGAAACCGTTTCATGCAGTTTTATTTCAACTGCAAAGATGACAATTTTTCTGTTGCCGTCATTCAGCAATGAATAAAGCAATATGCTAAATCTCCTTAATTAACTTGATATTCCCAAGCAAAGAGGAGTGATCAGGCATTCGGTTAAGAATAAACTTCTCATGCAACAACTGGGTTGAAAGAATACCAGCAATAGCCATCTGGTCAACTTCTGAAAAATTGCTACCTGAATTAACTTTCGTCACAAGGCTTTGCACCCTGGTTGGGTCAAAAAATCCGGCTTGCCGAATCTTATGTTCTGAGAATAAATCAGCTACAAATTCAGGAGCATTGGGACCAAAGAAACTCCTGGCAATGGGAGCCCGGTAAGCCTGTTTGGGACGGTTTAGAATTGAATCAGGAATTTTACCTTTTACCGCTTTCTTCAGAAGGTATTTTTCATCCAATCCATTTAACCTGAATTTCTCCGGGAGACGAGAAGAGAATTCTATCACCCTGTAATCGAGGAATGGATACCGGCCTTCTACCGAATTACCCATTGCCATTCTATCGCCCTGGGAGGAAAGCAGGTAACCAGACATGAAAATAGAAGCTTCAAGATATTGGGACTTTGAAAGATCTCCCCAATTTCCAAAGCCTTGTGGCAATTCGGGGTATAATGCGCTAACCGGATCAAAATCTTTAAGACCCGATGTTAGCTGATCTGAAAAGTAAGATCGGATTCTCGATGTATTATGCCATCGAAGCAGGTGCGAATAGAGCGGGTCCGCTGTTTCTGTGAGCCTGAAACCAAAAAACATTTTAAGGGAGTGGTTATTCATCCCTTTCATCATCTTCAGGTAAGGATAGAGCTTACTTAAAAGCAGTGGCCGATACTTTGACTGAGGGTCCTTTGCCCAGAAACGCCTGATCCGGGCTTCCTTGAAAATATTATACCCTCCAAAAAATTCATCGGCACCTTCCCCGGTAACCACAACCTTTATATTATTTTGCCGCACTTTTTCTGAAAGCAGAAACATAGGCGTTGGGGCTGTCCGGAGAATCGGGAATTCTGTGTGCCAGATTGTATCGGGGAATGCTTTGGCAATTTCCTCAGAACTGCAAACCATGGCCATATGCCTCGTTTTGAAGAACCTGGCAGCTTCCAGCTGGTAAGGGGTTTCATCAAACTCCCCATCTCTGAATCCGATAGAGAATGTATTCAGAATTCCGGGGTCAATATCATTAATAAAAGCGGTTGTAATGCTTGAATCAAGGCCACCACTAAGGTAAGCGCCTACTGGTACATCTGCCCTGAGACGAATCTTAACCGCATCCCTGAAAAGTGAATTAAACTCTTCAACAGCGTCCTGAAGTGACATTTTGGAAGATACAGGCTCTTCAGGATAGCTCAGGCTCCAAAATCGTCTTATTTGTACACCTTCGTCATTAACAATCATGTAATGTGCCGGAGGTAGCTCCCTGATTTCCTTAAATGGAGTAGAAGGAGCAATGGTAGTCCAAAAAGTGAAAACCTGGGCAAGACTTTCATGATCAATTTCCCGGGGAATCCCTTCCAGAGTAAACAATCCTTTAATTTCGGAGCAAAAGGCAAATTGTCGGTTCTGCTGCCAATAAAACAAAGGCCGGATCCCAACCCTGTCGCGGGCCAGGAATAGTTCACGTTTTTCTTTATTCCAGATGGAGATTGCAAACTGACCATTAAATCGCTGTAGGCAGTCAGGCCCATATAAGGCATACATCTGCACAACTACTTCAGTATCACTATGGGTTTTAAGGTGGATTCCCCTGCTAAGGAGTTCTTCCCTCAGTTCTATGTAATTGAAAATTTCACCATTGAATACAATCCAATAGTTACCTGATTCGTCAGAAATTGGTTGCTGTCCGGAAGCCAGATCGATAATACTAAGTCTGACACTTCCAAGGCCTATTCCATTGCCTGCATATATTCCACTTTCATCAGGCCCTCTATGCCTGATAATGGAAAGCATGCGTTTCAGAATCGCTTCAGTGGACTGTTCCTTGTCATGGTAGTTGAATACCCCGGCGATTCCGCACATTTACCTACATTTGATATTTACGCTGCACAAAGCTTGTTATAGCGTTGATCGACTCAAAATTTTCCTCCAGTAATTCCGCATCTTCAGCCCTGATGAGAACTCCTCCTCAAGAAAATTGATGAGCGAAATAAATCCCATTGAATCAAATATACCCTGAACAAAAATCAGGGTATCATCGTGAATCTGGCTGGCCGGTGTAAAAGTCGTTTCAGCTATGAAAGTTCTTAATAATTCTTTTAACTCGACAGTTGTGTACATTTCAGTTAGAATAGTTGCCTTCATAAATAGTATCTGGTGGTAGTCCGTTGTTTCTAGAATAAATGAGCAGTATGATTGGAGCCAAGTAACCAGACAATAATCCCGCGAACCCGCAAATGTACAAATTGCTGATTTCAGATGAACAGAATGTTAATAAATTCGTCCGGCAATCTTTATCAATTCAACTCTTTTTTACTGTTCAGACCTATTTCGACTACAAGTCTATCTTGCTGAACAATAATTTATAGCTCTTATACCATAAAGTAATACACCCCCACTCAACTATTCGTTGAACAGGTTCATAGCCATTGGTTTTAATTCTTTCTTATCAATTTTTCCATTGGCACTTTTAGGCATTTGATCCAGGATAATAACGTTTAATGGTATCATAAAAGATTCAAGATTCCGGGCACATTGATGAAGCACATTTTTATCAGTAATACCTGAACCTTCATGAATGGTAATAAATGCTATCACAGCTTCTCCCCATAAGTGGTGAGGGATTCCCAGGACTGCAGTTTCCCTGACTCCATCCAACTGGTAGATCACATTTTCAATTTCCACAGGACTTACTTTTTCGCCTCTTGTTTTTATGATATCATCGTTTCTGCCCTGGAAGTATAAAAATCCTTCTTCATCTTTTGTAAACCAGTCATTGGAACATAACACTTTCTCCCCGGAGAATTTTCCAGGCTTTAACATCTCAGCACTCAAATCTGGCCGGTTCCAATATCCTGCCATAACATGAGGCCCCCTCACATGCAGTATTCCCGGCTGACCGGAAGAAACAGGATTTCCGTCAGTGTCAAGGAGAAAGACTTCTGCACCGGGGATGGCTTTTCCAACAGAACGGGGTTTCAAATCAATTAATTCAGGTTCAAGGTAACAAACCCGCTTGCATTCTGTGAGGCCATACATTGAGAAAATCAGCGCATTAGGGAAAATCCGTTGCAATCCGGGGATAAATTCTGCAGGTAAGGCAGCCGCTGTATTGGTCACCTTTTCAATTCCAGGGAATGAAATCCCCGACTCTTTGTTCGAGGCGATCATCATTGCATAAATAGTGGGAACCCCGGGAAATACTGTAGGCTGGTAAGCATCAATAGCTTTGTAGATGGAAGCCGGGAAAGTAAACGAGTATTCAATGATAAGTGTCGCACCTAATGTAACTGACATCAGCAGCTGATATAATCCATAATCGAAGGCCAGGGGTAACATCAGCATAATGCGATCCCTTTCTTCCAATCGGAGGTATTCAATCAGGCTCCAGGTAGTAAAAACCATCGACTGGTGCGTCATCATTACCCCTTTTGGAAACCCAGTGCTGCCAGAAGTGTATATCAATGCAGCCAGGTCGTTGGGAATAATCTGAGGCAGTTCATGATCTTGCTTGCCGGGTTTAAGAATTAGTTCCAATCGCTCACCGGGTACTTTCATCTCCCGACTCTTGCACTTATTATCAGTGAAAATGATATGTTTAACAGAGTCATTCCCCTCGAGTGCTTTGTCAATTTCCGCCAGCATCATGTCTTCTGTAATGATAAAACGTGCAGTACTATCATTGAGAATATAATTGAGCTTGCTGGCCTTTGTTTGTATATTAACTACCATGAAAACTCCGCCTGCCAGGCTGGTAGCATAAATCGCAAGGGCACATTGCCAGGAATTGTGCAGGTAAATGGCCACCCTGTCCCCTTTTTCAAGGCCTTTGCCTGCCATATTTGAGGCTAAACGCAGGGCGTCAGACAGAAATTGCTCGTAAGTATACTCTATACCCCTGTTTATGATTGCCGTTTTTCCGGGGAATCTCCGGGCTGAAATCAGTAAGGACTCCCCAAGCAATCTTTGCGGTATCTCAGGCATCAGGTTTGTTATTTAGTGTTTACAGTAAATAGGGGAAATAACCTGTGGCCCCCTAAAGATTATTTACTTTTCGGGAAAAAGTAATCTTTAGCAGATATTAAAGAGCTCCTAACCGCAGGTATTCTGTGGTTTTCTGTTTCCGTTTAAAGTTATTGAATATCAGCTCTACTTCCTGTGATGTTTTCCCCATTACCTCAGCAACCTCTTCAATATTGAATTCATTTTCGAATGCATACCATAATAAATCGAGGTCAATGAAGGGTAACTGGAAGAAAAACTCCTCCTGTGACTGTTCTGCTGAATAGGTATCTGTTGTGGGTATACGTTGAATAATTTCTTCAGGAATACCAAGTACCTCAGCTAACTGGTATACCTGTGATTTATAATAATTCCCAATAGGCATTAAGTCAACTCCACCGTCACCATGTTTTACAAAGAAACCCTGCTCCACTTCATGCTTATTGGCCGTCCCTACTACTGCAAAATGACATGATTCAGCATGATAGTAAAGCATCGACATCCTGCTTCTCTGTTTGAAATTTGAAGCAGCAACAATCTGCAGGTACTCCCTGACCGGTAAAACTTTCTTTTTCTCAATTCCATCAGGGCATATAATAGTAAGGTAAAATATCGGAGGCAGGCTTTGCTTAATACTTGAATGGTGAATTCCAATCTTAGACTTGTAAGTTGTAGGATCAAATTCGGGAAACACTCTTTTTATAGCCTCATCTCTGCGGTCGTAGCAACGATATCCATCAAGAGCTCCGGAGATATTTTCCACCAAAGAGGGAACCCCAAACTTGTCAGCAAGATCCCTGGCCAATCTAAGGCTATCAGAATTCGACTCCTTTTCAGGAAGCATAATTCCAAGAACCCGTTCAGGCCCTAAGGCTTTAGCTGCCAGAGCCATCGTTACTGAAGAGTCGATTCCGCCACTTATACCAACGATCGCACCTTTTCTTCTAAGCCTTACCGTAATATCTTCCTGGATCTTTTTACATATCTTGATAATCTCATTATCAATATCTTGTATTTTAAGTATATCCTTTGAAAACTTAATTGAATTCATTGATTTCATTCTAAATTCTTACTTCTTTTATAACTTTTTGCTTTCAACTTTCCAAAATCCGGCACAAATGTATCCAATAAAATACATATTAACAATTTGATTAGCAATACTTGCCATTCTATGCCCTTATGGAAACCGATTTTCATTGGCTTGCCAAAGATCTTTCATTTTCGATGCCGTAATATTTGATAATGAAATTATAATCAACAAAGATAGGTGACAATGGTTTATTTAATATCAAGATTTTGCCGCTTTTCGCAGTAACTTTACCTTTCAATTCTGCAATCTGTAACCCTATGAATAAATTTTCCCCCATTGTTTTTATCATGCTGTTGATTAACAGTATGAGTTTTGCACAAATACCTGACCATCTGGAACTGATATCAGCCTCTGAGAAATCATCTTTCCTATCCTACTTTACCAGGCATAATTCAGGATTAAACAATAATTACGATCTCAAATATCATCGGTTTCAATGGCTGGTAGACCCCTCACAGGTTGCCATACGCGGATCTGTTACATCCTATTATGTATCGACCTCCCAGCTTATGACCTCGATTCAGTTTGAACTCTCTGATTCACTTTCTGCGGATTCCGCCTATCACAGAGGATTCAAACTAGGTGTAAACCATTCAGGCAACCTGGTAACAGTTAATTTCGGTGAAATTATCCCTCAAGGTGCATTGGACTCCATAACGATTTTTTATCACGGATCACCACCAAACTCAGGATTTGGCTCTTTTGGAATAGGAAAACATGGTGAAGCTGATGCCTTATGGACACTTTCTGAACCTTATGGCGCCAGTGACTGGTGGCCTTCAAAAAATGACCTAACCGATAAAATTGATTCAATAGATATATTTGTTGCTGCTCCAAATGGTAACAAGGTTGCCTCCAATGGTATCCTTATCGGAGAGTCTCCTTATGGACCTAACCTCACAGTCACTCATTGGAAGCATAAGTACCCTATCGTGAGCTACCTGATTGCAATTGCTGTAACGAACTATGCACACTACACCGAATACTACAACGGGCCAGGCGGGGCTTTTCCAATAGAAAATTATGTATATCCTGAAGATTCTGCTTTTTGTACCATTCAAACGGGAAGGCTTATCCCTGTTTATGAATTATTTGGGAACCGTTTCGGGAACTATCCATTTGAACATGAGAAATACGGACATGCCACTTTTGGATGGGGAGGCGGAATGGAACATCAAACCATGACATTTATAGGGCAATCTGCCTATAATATTGAAATTCTATCACATGAATTAGCCCATCAATGGTTTGGTGACATGGTGACCTGTGGCTCATGGCACGACATCTGGCTGAATGAGGGGTTTGCTACCTATTGCGCAGGACTCATGTATGAACACCTCACCCCAACCACTGATTGGCTGAAATGGTTGAGTCAGAATCACTCCTGGGTCACCTATTTCCCTGATGGTTCAGTTTATTGCACTGATACAACCAGTGTAGGAAGAATTTTCGATTCCCGCTTGTCATACAGTAAAGGGGCGATGGTGCTACACCAACTAAGATGGGTCATTGGTGATACCGCTTTTTTTGAGGCTTTGAGGAATTACCTGGAGGATCCTGAACTCAGGCACGGCTTTGCAATGACTGCCGACTTCAAGGCCCATGTTGAAGCAACTTCCGGAATGGATCTTACCCAATTCTTTGACGACTGGATATATAAGGAAGGCTATCCCAGCTACCAGGTTCAATGCTCTCAAGTGGACGGTACAAATACTTCGGTAACCATTAATCAGACCCAATCCCATAACTCTGTAGCATTCTTTCATCTGCCTGTTCCTCTGAAATTCTATGGAAATGGGCAAGATACCCTGGTAGTATTCGATCATACCTTTAGCGGCCAGGTTTTTGAATTTGATCCCGGGTTCAGGATAGATTCCGTTAAGGTAGATCCGGACCTTTGGCTGATTTCTGCCAATAACCAGGTTGCACTTGGCAGGGAAGAACTTCCAGCCGGGAAATTCCTTCAGCTTCAGCCTAATCCGGCTTCTGAGATTCTACAAGTACTTCATAACCTCGGTACATTTTCAACTATCACCATTACTTCATTAAATGGCATTAAGGTTCCGGGAAGACTGATAGAAAATACAAATGAAAGATTGATCTTAGATATCAATCATCTGGCTAATGGTAGTTACCTGTTGAACCTTTATTCCGGCTCCAACCATTGGGTAAGGAAATTTGTTGTTGTGAAATAATGCTTTCTTCAAAGCTGAAGAACAACTGATAATCTGGCATAATATTTCTAAAGGGAACGAAAAGTAAATCCCTGGTTAGTAAAATGCTCCAGGTACCTGGGTAAGGTATATTCGAGGCGATTCCAGGCTTTCTGACTATCATGAAAAACTATGATGGTCCCCGGTTTAGTATTTTCAATAGAGGTTTTGAGACATTCATAAGGTGAAACCTGCTGATCAAAGTCCCGGCTTAACAGGGTCCACATAATCAGCCTGTATTCCTTACTAAGTTTACGAGCTAACCTGGGTGTAATCTGTCCATGCGGAGGCCTGAATAACTTACTGTTGACCAACGAATTGCAAAGTGAAACATTCTCAAGATAATCTTTCAAGTCTGTATTCCAGGCTTTCAGGTGATTATGAGTGTGATTCCCAATGGAGTGCCCAGAATCCAGCAATTGTTGGAAGACTTCCGGATGTTTTGAGACATTATCCCCGACACAAAAGAATGTCGCTTTAGCCTTATGCTCATCCAATTGTTTTAAAACCCATGGTGTGATTTCCGGGATAGGCCCATCATCAAAGGTGAGATAAATCTCCTTTTGCCGGGCCGGTTGAACCCACTCAAGCTGCGAGGGCAATAAGTATCTCAGGAATCCGGGAATTTTATTAAGGTACATAGGAAAAGTCTGGGACCAGGCTTCACATCCTGGAAATTGAAACATCTAAAGTAGGCTATTTTCCTGAATGAATTCTTTTAAGGTTTTTTGAGATTCAGGCTTTACCATGTTTCCTTAGAAATGAATTACTTTTGCACTGCAATTTTATAACCTTTCTATTCTCCAGTCATTAACTTTAACAACCTATAGTATGAAAAAGCTTGTCCTTGTCCGCCATGGTGAAAGTGTTTGGAATAAAGAAAATCGTTTCACAGGCTGGACTGATGTTGATCTTTCCGAAAGAGGCGTAAATGAAGCCCATGAAGCCGGTAAAGTATTGAAGGAGAATGGATTTGATTTTGGCATCACCTACACATCTTACCTAAAAAGAGCCAATAAAACACTGAACATCATCCTGGAAGAGATGGATCAGATGTGGTTACCAGTCAAAAAGAGCTGGAGATTGAATGAAAAGCATTACGGAAATCTGCAAGGCCTCAATAAAGCAGAAACTGCAGAAAAATATGGTGACGCCCAGGTACTTGTCTGGAGGAGAAGTTACGATGTCCCTCCTGCCCCACTTGCCGCTGATGACCCAAGAAATCCAAGACTGGATCCCCGGTATAAGGCAATAGGTAATGATGCACCACTCACCGAATCTCTTAAAGAAACTGTTGAAAGAATGGTGCCTTATTGGGAATCGGATATCCGTGAATCTCTCAAAACTTACGACCAGGTATTGGTAGCAGCTCATGGCAATAGTCTCAGGGCAGTTATTAAAGTTTTGAAAAACATCAGTGACCAGGATATTGTCAGCCTTAACCTGCCCACAGGTATCCCATATGTGTTTGAGTTTGATGATCAGCTCAACCTTCAGAAAGATTATTTCCTTGGCGACCCGGAAGTTATTAAGAAATTAATGGAAGAAGTAGCCAACCAGGGAAAATCAAAAAAATAAACATTATGGGAGGGATGGCAAGTTATTCCCCATTCCCTTCTGAATCAAATAATTGAAGAAAGAAAATGAACACCTGGGTTATTCCTGATATTCACGGCTGCCTTATTACCCTTCGGCAAGTTATAGAGAAGGAGATAAAGCTGCAGAAGAACGATCAGCTCTTC
Organism: Bacteroidales bacterium; assembly: GCA_016707785.1. Lineage (NCBI taxonomy): Bacteria > Pseudomonadati > Bacteroidota > Bacteroidia > Bacteroidales > Bacteroidales bacterium. Next base: position 134,441 of record JADJGZ010000004.1, read on the forward strand.
ATCCTTGGTGATTTCATTGACCGGGGGCCTGATAGCAGGGGAGTAATTGATTATATCATGAACCTTGAAGCGAAAGGTTATATGGTTACCACTATACGCGGGAATCATGAAGATTACATGCTCAAGGCCATCATTGAAGATCAGCACCCTGGTTTCCTCGACCGGTTTATGGGCAGGAACAGGACACATAAAGAGTGGTTCCGGTTTGGAGGTGAAGCAACATTAAAAAGTTTTGAGGTAGAACGACTCAGTGAGATTCCCCAAAAGTATGTTGACTGGTTAAGCGCCCTACCCTATTATGCCAGCTGGGAAAACTACCTGATAGTGCATGCAGGATTCAATTTCAAAAATGAGAATATTTTTGAGGATGAACATGCAATGATGTGGATCCGTGACTATGATATTGACCCTGAAAAACTTAATGGTAAAAGGATCATTCATGGGCATGTACCTGTTGACCTGGAATTTATTTTCAGTTGTGTAAATTCCACAAATTTCAACTTTATAGCCCTTGACAACGGTGTATATATGTCAAACCGTCCTGGATTCGGTAACCTGACCGCCCTGGAACTGAATACACTTAATCTGAAAGTTATTGCAAATATGGATTTCTAAGGAATCCAGTTTAAGGATAAAAGGAAGTGGAGGATTTACCAATCATCCACTTTCTTTTGTATAGGGGGTTCCATCCCCTTCTTCAGGCTTTCTATAAGTTTGCGGGTATGATCATCAACCTGTGCCAGGTAAAGATCCAATGATGGGGTATATGCTTTATCTGTTTTATCCAGCCATTTTTCAATAGGAACCCTGGATGCCTGCTTCAGGTTAAAATTGGTAATGGTATATCGGTAACGACCTTCTTTCATTTCCAGTTTCAGGGTATAATCAACAATGCCACCGGCACGTGTTACCCCTTTTTCATCCAAAGTCAGTTCGATACGGTGAATCAATTCAATTAGCCCGGTTTCGGGATTACGCACTTTGGTAACATCGGCAGGATTTTTATAAGTCTTATTGATCCATTCAACGGCCCTGTTGAACAAGTCAAGTTTATTCCCTTCCTGCTGTACAACCTCTTTGTAGGTGATCAGTTTGGTGTCGGGGTCGATGGGAAGGGCAGCAGTGTTTTCCTGCGCTATGGCTGTAGTTGTCAAGAAAAGAAAGACCAGGTATGCCGGGACTAGTAACTTCATTTTAAAAATTTTGGTTTTTAAAGGAGCAAATTTCGTGCCTCAAAAAATCAATCCTTGATATTGGGTTTACGGACAATCAGGAAAATATCTTCACTGTCGCGTTTCATCAGGTACTTTTCCCTCCCCAATTTCTCAGCCTGGGATGAATCATTCAGAAGTTTTTGATAATCAATACTATCCTTCTCAGTTTCTTGCAGGTAGAATTGTTTTTCCTTTTGCAGTTTTTTCAGGTCCGACCGCAATCCCCATTGAGCGATAAAATTGTTCCGGTCAAGGAATAGCAGCCAGATTACAAATACCGTAAATGCGATAAAGTATTTGTTTTTAATAAAACGAGGAATCCGGTCGTATATTTTCCTGAACATAAATTCAAAGATAAACAATAGTTATCAAAAAGGCTTATCATAGCCCGATTTCTTCTGCAATCCCTGCCATTGCCCCAATTGCCAAAGCAGCAAATTCATCGATGGGTATCCCGATTTTCTCGCATTCCATGATATTCTCCCTCTTGACAGAAGCAGCAAAAGCTTTTTCCTTCATCCGTTTTACTACCGATTTTGACTTAACAGAGGCTACTTTCCTATCAGGATAAACATAGGCTGTAGCAGTGATTAACCCGGTTATAGTTTCACCTGCTGCAAGAGCGTGCTGAAACACCGTACTCCTCTCCTTCCCTGAAGCCATTTCATTATGCATAGCAATTGCATCTGTGATCTCTTCATCAACACCCATCTCAACCAGCCATTTTGCCCCTTCCGGGCCATGAATGAGGGGATCAGCCTGGGTAATCTCAACATCGATATCATGCAGCAGCCCGGCCTGGCCCCATCCTTCAGGATCTTTACCTAATCGTAAAGCCAATGCACGCATCACTGCTTCAGAAGCCAGACAATGAGCAATCATCTTTTCATTTTTGATGTTTTTATATAGCAGAGCTATGGCCTGTTCACGAGGTAAGATCATACGTCGGATTTTGTTACAAATTTATGGAAACTGTTCATCAATGTTCCTTAATAGTTGTAAAAACTACATGGATTGAAATGGCTAATTCGATACTTTTGTTTTATTGATTCTAATCCGGAAAAACTATGCGACATTCTCTTCACCTTGCTATCCTGTTACTTATCATTCCTGTTTTCTGTATTGCGCAGGATAGTAAATTGTACCTGTTTTTAAAATCCATTCCGGGAGCAGAAGTTAAAAAAGCAGATAGTTCAGCCTGGACTGAATTCTATGTGCTCATGCTGCCACAGCCCCTGGATCATTCCAACCCAGGTGGGAAAACCTTTAAACAACGCATTTTTGTAGGGCACCGTGGATTCGACCGACCTGTTGTGATGGAAACGGAAGGTTATGGTGCTGAATGGATGAATGGATTTCTGATCAATGAGCCGGCTACCTTGCTTAATGCAAATCAGATATATGTAGAGCATCGGTTTTTCGGGGCTTCTGCTCCCGAAAAGCTGGAATGGAAATACCTGAATGCAGAGCAGGATGCCGCTGATTATCATGCGATCAGGTTACTTTTTAAAGAGATTTACCCGGGAAAATGGATTACAACCGGTGTAAGCAAGGGAGGACAAACAGCTGTTGCCTATAAGGTTTTCTATCCTGATGATGTAGACGCCACTATCCCTTATGTAGCTCCCTTAAATTATAAAAGGCTGGATGGCAGGATCAACCGGCATTTCAAAACAGTGGGGACCGAAGAATGCCGGGATCATATTACCCGAATCCAGGAATACCTCCTGAAAAACAAGAAAGAAACACTTCCCATCTATGAGAGCCTTTGTAAAAAACAAGGTTACTCTTTCAAAATCATGGATGCAGAATCCGCCTTTGACTATTCAGTTTTGGAATTCCCTTTCTCATTCTGGCAGTATACCGCTGACTGTGCAGTGCTTCCGGATGAAACCAAAACCGATGTTGATAAGATGGTGCGATTTCTGATTCGAATTGTGAACCCCTATTGGTATACTGAATCAGCAGATGATTTTGCACCTGCCAACTACCAGTTCTACACGCAATTGGGGTATTATGAATACAATGAGTGGCCATTTCGTAAATACCTGAAACACAAAGACTATCCAAATTCAGCTTTTGTCCCAAAGGATTCTGACGCCCGCTGGGATGGTACTTATATCAAGAAACTTAAAAACTTCATGCAAAGTGATCCGGATCATATGATTTTCATTTATGGAGAATCAGATCCCTGGGGAGCAACTGCTCCTATAATAAAACCAGGGAGCCGTTCCCTGAAAATGATCCTTAAGGATGGAACCCATGGGGCAACTATCACAGGGTTGGATAAAACCCAGCAGGAGACAGTTGTACGCAAGCTGGAAGAGTGGCTGGGGGAAAAAATAGTCTTGCCGCTTCAAACAAATTAACCTAAGAAGAGGTATCTCCTGGACACATTATTTCGATGGCTACCCTGAAAACTGGGCAGATCACCTTGGCGGAGTCGATCTTTTAATCAAACAAAAGACATGAAAAATCCTGATACAACTACATTTTTCAAAAACCGTTCAGAATTCAGGAATTGGTTGTTGAACCATCATGACTCCTGCACGGAACTCTGGATCCAGTATTATAAAAAGAATAGTGGGAAAGAGTCTCTATCCTACAAAGAAGCCGTAGAAGAGGCCCTGTGTTTCGGGTGGATCGATGGCATTGTTAAAAGTATTGACAAGGAAGCCTATATTCAACGGTTTACTCCGAGGAGGGTTAAGGGAAACTGGTCAGAAGTAAATATCAGGCATGCTTTACGATTGCTTGAAGAAGGAAAGATGCATGAATCGGGACTAAAATTCAAGGATCGGTGGATTCCGTCAGACTCAGCCCGGGTTCATAAAAAGTTGGAAGGCTCAGATGTTGAAACCTGGGAATCAATGCTTCAACAATTTCCCGCAGCTTCAGACTATTTTCATTCACTTACGGCCACTCACAGGAATCAATTCACCCTATGGATTTCAAGTGCAAGGCGGCCCGAAACCAGGCGGAAAAGAATGATTGAAGCAATCTCTACCCTTGAAAAAGGTGAAAAGCTGGGTTTGAAGTAAACGGTTTAAGGATTTACGCTATATTTGCTTTAGTGTGAATGGGCTTTGAGTGCTGAGTGCTGAGTGCTGAGAGTGCTGAGTGCTGGGTGCTGAGTGCTGGGCACTGGGCACTGGGCACTGGGCACTGGGCACTGGGCACTGGGCACTGGGCACTGGGCACTGGGCACTGGGCACTGGGCACTGGGCACTGGGCACTGGGCACTGGGCACTGGGCACTGGGCACTGGGCACCAAAAGGGGAGTTTTTGGCTCTGAGTCTGACTGACCGACAGGGTTCTACATAAAAATTAAATTAACTCAAAACTATAATCATTCATGGAATTCAAAGATGTAATCCTTAAGCGCGAAAGTGTTCGCAATTATGACCCATCAAGACCGGTACCGAAAGAAGTACTCGAACGCATTCTTGAAGCTGGCAGGCTTGCTCCTTCAGCTGCCAATTATCAGCCCTGGGAATTCTGGCTGATTTCAAGTCCTGAGAAACTTGCCGAAGTTCATCCATGTTATACCCGTCAATGGCTTCATGACGCCCCTCATATCCTGGTTGTAACCGGTGACCTTGACCAGGGTTGGGAAAGAGAAGATGGATTCAATTCGTTGCAGACAGACCTGGCCATTTGCATGCACCAGATGATATTGTCTGCAACCAATGAAGGCGTAGGTAGTTGCTGGGTTACAAACTTCAAACCTGAAGTTCTTCGTAAAGCGCTGGGACTCAAAGAAAGCATGCAGGTTTACGGCATAACTCCATTGGGATATCCCAGACCTGGATTTGTAAGCAGGACTGCCATTATGAGGAAGCAATTGCATGATGTTGTGATCTACAAATAAAAAATTGTCATTCCTTCAAAACTTTCCTGCTGGTATTACTGTTTAATGTTCTATGAAAGTTCATTAAACATAAAACAATAATACAATGAGTGAAATTAAAAATTGGGTCGATGACCTGAACAATATGATTCTGCAGGGTAAAGCAATGGATGCTTTTGAAAAATACTATGCAGAAGATGTAGTAATGCAGGAAAACAATTACCCTGCTACAGTAGGGAAAGATGCAAACCGTCAGCGCGAACTTGATTTCTTTGCAGGCATTACTGCTTTCCGTGGCGCCAAGGTTCATGATGTGGCTATTGGCGACAATGTATCAATGGTGGTATCATCCCTGGATTATTCACATAAGGATTATGGTGACCGTAATTACACACAGGTGGCTGTGCAACACTGGAAAGATGGTAAAATTGTAAATGAACGATTCTTTTACGGTGCGTAATTGGAAAGTATAGCTGTAGCTGGCTTAAATTAAAAAAAGCGCTCTTAATCAAATGATTAAGGGCGCTTTTTTTAACCGGACTACTATTGTTTGCAGAAAATTCAGAAAATATTGGTAACAAGGGATTCAATGCAGAATAAAATATCACCGCAAGGACGCCAGGTATGCGCAAGGACGCAGGCGTATTTTTATAATGTGGTTATAATCCTACCTTTGTCACGATAATTTCAATTCAAATGAACAGGGAAGACAAAGCAACACTTTATTTTGAAAGCGGGTTTAATTGTTCCCAATCAGTATTTACTGCTATTGCGGAGAAGCATGGACTTGACCCGGGTACTGCCCGGAAAATAGCCTCCGGTTTTGGTGGAGGGATCGCAAGGCTTCAGAAGACCTGTGGAGCTGTCACCGGTGGTGTAATGGCCATTGGCTTTCTCAAAGGCCATGAGCAGGTTGGAGAATCTGAAAAAAAGGACGAGACCTACCGGCTCATCAGAAAGTTTGTTGAGGAATTTACAGGGAAACATCACAGTATTGAATGCAGTGATTTACTTGGTTTTGATATGAATACCGAAGAGGGAAAAGCTAAAATCAAGGAATTACAACTGACTGAAAAAGTATGCCTGCGATGTGTAAAAGATGCGGTAAACCTGGTGGAAGGATTACTGGCTGAGCCTAAAACTTAGAGATTGATTCTAGTTTTTCAGGATTATTCTTCGAAAATAAAAACCTGTTCGATGGTTAGGGCGAATTCCCGCGCAATATCATAGGCTAACCGAAGGGAAGGATTATACTTGCCCTGCTCAAGGAAAACAATAGTTTCGCGCCTCACCCCGGCCTTTCTTGCCAACTCATCCTGGGTAAGATTATGTTTTGCTCTTAGCTCTCTGATCCTGTTATTCATTCCTGATCCCTCTAAAGTTAAAATACACCCAACTCAGGGCAAAAATCACCGCCATTCCAAGGATCCCCCAGCCAAACATCACATCCGTCTCAGGCTTAAACTTATCCGTGAGATACATGATCACCAGCCAAAGATAAATGGAGATATAAAAAGATAAGGCTGCAGCTTTCTGTAATACTTTTCTTGAGTATTCATCTTCTGCCGGCTCTCCTCTCTTTACACTTGTAAGCCGCCTATAGGCAAAATAAAGTCCGAAAGCCACAATGACCATGATAATGATGAGCTGAATGTTTTCGCCCCAGGTAATGGAAGCGGAATTGAACAGCCAAACCAAACTGCTGAGAAGTATCAGGGCAGATACTATAATTGCAAGTACAGATCTTTTCATAATGTCTAATGTTATATTTTTCTAACACAAAGTTATATATTTCTAACACGTTTTCGACAAATAAGATAAAATTATTAAGGTCTATGATGCTTAAACTGTCATACCTAAATTTTACATATAATTGATTATCAAAGTACTAAAAGTAAAATGGGACTTTTCGAGAAGAGGCTATAAATCCACCAAACCATGAATTTTTTTAACCAGTTTTCGCATACACCCATAAATCCCGGTCTATCAGTCAGGACTCCCGAAGGTGTGACCCGTATACAGATTGTTATACCGGAATGGCCGAAGGAATAACATCCTTGTTTATCACAACGGGAATTTGTTTCAAAATTGAAAACACGCCATCACTTGCACAATATTAGAATATTGTCCCGTATTGGCATCATGGTTTCAAATTTGGACTAATGAGCATCAATGCTATGAAGCATCATGACGGAATGGCGAAGGGTAGGAAGAATTTCCGTTAAGTACTCATCTACAGCCCTCACACTTCCGGGAAGGGTATAAATCAAGGTATTGGCAGTGAGTCCGGCCACCGCCCTCGAAATAAGGGCATTGGGTTTCTGGCTTCCATATTTGTACCTGATCAGCTCCATGATCCCCGGGATCTCCTTTTGAAGCATGGGGCGGATCACATCCACCGTGATATCCCTGGGGCCTATGCCTGTGCCGCCTGTGGTAAAGATAAAATCAGATTCCTTATTTACAAAGCCTGCAACCAGCGATTCAAGCTCGTCTTCATCATCAGGAATCACGGTATTATCGATAGAATACTGCCAGCCCATCTCCTCAAACCAGGCACTTAATTTAGCAGTAACTGCAGGACCTGATTTATCTTCATATTCTCCCCTGCTGGCACGGTCGCTGAGGGTAAGTACCTGAACTTTATAGACTTTTGGGGAATAAGTGAATACATCACCTGCCTTAACCACTCCATTCCTGAGTACCCTGGCAAAGATCCCCTCTTTTGGCATCACACAATTCCCGACTTCCCTGAAAATATTACAGGAAGTGCCATGACATTCTTTCCCGATCTGGGTGACTTCCAGCTCTATATCTCCGATGGAGATTCTATCCAGGGGATGGCTTTTCCATAATTCCAGCCCTTCAGTAGTAATATTTTCGGCAAACTCACCAAAATTAATTTGTCTGCCTGCCTCCTTTGTAAATTTATGAATGCTTTCGACCGCCAGTAAGCTTACCTGCCGATGCCAGGAACCTGAATGTGCATCACCTTGAACACCCCGTTCATTAAGCATAATCTCAGGCACCGGTAATTTTATGGTTCCTTTTTTTTCAGAAATATTTACAGATACAATTTTCATACTTTGACTTATCAACCAGTTTTAATTTACTTAAGTGCTTCCAAATTCCTGAACCATAATATTATGTCCCACGCTCGCCAGGATCTCTTTCCCGGTAATTTGCAGCCCTGCTGAGTCTTTCATCCGGCAGATCATTTCTGCCCTTAATAAACTTCACACCTTCTATCACATAGAAAATGGAGGAGGCCAGCAACGACAATCCAAGGGAGATAAAAAATGTGCCTTTATAAAGTTCCGGGATCAGTTCCCATCGGCTGGAAAACACACCCAAAAGAATCATAAATGACATCAGGAGATAGCCTTTCAGGTCAAAGAATCCAAAAATACAGGGCCTGGCATACTTATGATGAATAATCCTGTTCACATATCTTTTGCTAACTTTCCTGAATACCAGGAGGAAGAACGGGAAAAAGCCTGCCAGACCGATTAAATAATTTAGCCAGTGATGCAGTGCATTATGCTCTATCATTTCAATTCCCAGATGCAGGATACGGTAGGATGCATAAGCCCAAAGGGAAGCCCCCAGGATAATGAGCACTATTTTAGGTGCACCGGGCTTAAATTTATGGTAGGATCTGGTCATGAGGATATTGGCCTGGAGGAGGGGGTGGAACTTTGCGAAACAAGGAAGCTTCGGAATGCAATTTCATACGTTTTAAACCGATTCTCCAGATGATGATCAGGAAAGGAATAAATCCCAGGATGAGCAGTGGTTGCCCTGAAAGTATCAGGAAATCATACGTTCCATGAAACAACCAGGGAATGGTAAAAGCTTTCCAGAGAAATTCCGCTTCCCTTTCGGGTATAAATTTAGCTAATCCCAGGTAATACCCCATCATTATTCCAAAAAGTGTATGAGCGGGAACAGCAGTAACAGCCCTCAGGAGACCAACAGTATAGGAGCCTTCAAACACATAAAAAATGTTCTCCACAGCTGCAAAACCCAGGGAAACGGCCACTGCATATACAATACCATCAAACCTTTCATTGAAATTCCGGTTCCTCCAAAATAACAGAAAAAGGATTGCATACTTGAAGACCTCCTCTGTTGCGCCTGCAACAATAAAGCCTTCATATGCCTTTGGCCATCCCCTGCAAACCGGGAAATATTTTCATTAAAGCCTGTTCTAAAAAAGCTGCCGGGAATAGTATCAGCGCTCCGGCAATAAATCCCCTTAAAATGAGTCCAAAAGGCTCTTTCTCGTATTTATCGCGGAAATACACGTATGCCAGGAGTATAAAAACCGGGGCAAGTGAAAGTATTAAAAGGGTTATCATTGACTCAGTATTGGCGGTTTGTGTTTTAATAGGAGAAGCGACTTCAATAACAGCCTAAAGGAATCCATTCTAAGATCAAAAAATCATCAATATGGTAAATCTGATTTTGTTTTTTCGATGAGCCTGACCTGTCCGATCACCATAGATTTATCCACCGCCTTGCACATATCGTAAACAGTTAATAAAGCCACGGAAACAGCTGTAAGGGCTTCCATTTCAACACCCGTCTGTCCGTTACAGTGCACCTCGGCAGAACAATTTACCCCATTCGGAGCAATAGCAAGTTGAACATCTACCTTAGTTAAAAGCAGGGAATGGCATAAAGGGATCAGTAGCGGGGTTTGTTTGGCTGCCTGAATACCCGCTATTTGAGCTACCGTAAGAACATCTCCCTTTTTGATGGCATTTTCCCTGATCAGTTTCAGGGTTTCATCGCCCAGCAATATCGATCCTTCAGCCTTTGCTATTCTGAATTGTGCAGGTTTTGAACCAACATCCACCATTCGTGCTTTTCCACGGGCATCGGTATGCGTAAGTTGGGGCGTCTTTTTTGAGTTCATTCCTCTATATGAGTTTTATGTTCAAATTGTGATCAGGCAGGATACTATCAGCATCAAAGATAAAAGTAGGCAGTTTCCGTGTAAATCTATCCTCCTATATTAAAGAACTCGCTATTCAAATTCATGGTACCGCAGGGAGGCTTCTTTTCAAGGGCTGATTCAATCGCTTTCCTGGCCCCCAGTTCCCTGACATTGAATTCCATGTCATTAAAAAGACAGGGCTTCACCATACCATTGGCCGTCAGTCGTAAACGATTGCAACGGGCACAATCCCCTCCACTCCCACCATGAACTACATAAAATTCTCCGTTTTCCAGGTCCATTTCCCTGATAAAGCGGACCATCAAGCCATTAGTTTCACAATACTTCTTTATTAACAGGGCATCGGGTTCATCAGGCGTGTTTTTAATCACACAATTTATTTTTACAGGATACAGTCCGGCCATTCGTGCAGCTTCAATCCCTTTCAAAACTTTATTCACATCACCTCCCCGGGTAATGGTCCTGAATTTTTCAGGGTCCAGGGAATCGAGGCTGACATTGATCCGATGCAAACCGGCCTCTTTTAAAGGTAAAGCAAATTCTTCCAACAGGATACCATTGGTTGTCATCCCCAGGTCCCTGATTCCCTTTATTTTGGAAATCATTTCTACCAGTGAGAGGATTCCTTTTCTTACCAGGGGCTCCCCACCGGTTATCCTCACTTTATCTACGCCCAGCTCCACAGCCACTTCAACCACCTCAAGAATTTCCTCAAAACGCAGGACATCCTCATGTTTCATCATGACCACACCTTCTTCAGGCATACAATACATGCATCGCAGGTTACACCTGTCAGTCACTGATATTCTCAAATAGTGGATCTTCCGGTTATAAGAGTCGAACATCGGCAAGGCTTCCTTTCAATATTTCCTGAACACCTAATTCAACCGCCATGAATCCATCGGCATGGATATAGGAATGAATATGTGCTGAACCGTGGTAATCCACTTTACCAATAGTTCCATCTTTTAAAATCACAACAGGGACGAAAGCTTTGCGATCAGTCCTTTTTCTGCGGTAATCGAATCCCAATGGCAGTCGCAGTGTTTTTGAATGAGCAGTATTACCTACACAATGATTCATCAGGTGTTTGACCAATAATTCGAATTGCACAAAACCCGAGACAGGATTTCCGGGTAATGCAAATACATAAGTATGGTTCCTGATGGCAAAAATGCTTGGCTTTCCCGGCTGAACCGCCAGGCTCCTGAATAACAGGTCAAATCCGGCCTTTTCAAGCACCGCAGGAACAAAATCGAAGTCACCTACGGAAATACCGCCTGTAAGAATGACAATATCATTCTCTGCGGATGCTTTCTCAATAAGAGCTAAAGTACTGGTTTCATCATCGATGGCGATTCCATAATAATTAGCAATGGCATTGGATTGCCCGATTTGTGCAATGAGTTGCCAGGCATTGCTGTTGCGGATCTGTGAGGGACCCGGAACTTGATGGGGTTCCACCAGTTCATCCCCTGTGGTAATGATCCCTATGCGGAATTTATTAAAAACCAGGGGTTTCGCTGCCCCAACGCTTGCTAAAACCGCAATTTCCTGCGGACGAAGTAGGGTGCCTGCTTCCAGCACCCGGCTTCCCTTTCTGAGATCTTCAGCCTTAATGCATATGTTAGATGCGGATTTATCAGCAATAAACCTGATCGTACCGGCTGAGACGGTTTCCACATCTTCTATCATAATGACCGTATCGGCACCTTCTGGTAGCATACCCCCGGTCATCAGTTTGGAACATTCCCCCTGACCCACTTTAAACTGAGGCACTTTACCAGCAGGGATTACCTCCAATACCCTGAGGTTAACCCCAAGGTCCGAGTGGCGACATGCATATCCATCCACCGCAGACTTATCAAAAGGTGGCATGTCCATATCAGAGTAAATATCTTCTGCCAGTATCCTTCCTGAACAATCTATCAGGCTAACCCTTTCAGTGGAAATGGGCCGGGCTGTTTTCTCAATAATGACAAGTGCTTCTTCGAAAAGTATCATTTTCTGATTTCAGGGACACAAAGATAATTATTCAGAGGAGTTGAGAGTAACTGCCGGCACATGAGAAAGAATTATCTTTGAATGACAGTGGGAAGAATTAACAAAATTCAAAATTCAAAAAATCCATCCGCGGGGGATACAAGAATCCATCCGCCGGTTGGCGGACCAAAACAAAGAATCAAAAGCCTGCTCTTATGCGAGCAGAGTATTAATAAATCAGCAAAAGATTATAGTAAAGCCATTCTGAATTCTGACAGGCTTATGGATTCCAAAAAAAGGGAATATCATTAACAATAAATAGTCTCTATAAACTATGACTACCGAAAGTGTCCTGAGGCCATGGACGATGAATGACCTTGAAAACCTGGTTAAATATGGTGATAACCCCGGGAGTTGCAAAATTCATGTCAGATGGCTTTCCCAGTCCCTATACTCATGAGCGGGCCCGCCCTTTTCATCAGGAATGCGTAGAAGATATGCCTGTAAGGATTTTTGCAATTTCTGTTGAAGGTGAAGCTGTTGGAGGAATAGGGATACATCCGCAATCAGATATCCACCGCAGAAACGCTGAATTAGGATACTGGCTGGCGGAACCTTTCTGGGGACAAGGCATTATCACCCGGTCCATCATAGAAATCGTGGAATATTCATTCAAATCATTTGATATCGACAGGATTTTTGCCCGTCCGTTTAGCAGTAATAATGCCTCCCAGAGAGCGCTTGAAAAAGCCGGTTTCACCCTGGAAGCCAGGTTCAGCGGAGCCCTGATAAAGAATGGAGAAATCCTTGATGAAATGATTTATGCAGTAAGGAGAAAGCTTAATGATAATGTGTAATCAGAGGAAAGGACGTGTTACCCTTTTCCAGAATTCGCAATTCATTTAGAAAACCTGCAAGGTTAATTTACCAGAGTCATTGTCCCCCTTTTTTCAAAAGGGGGTGTCCGCCTAAGGCGGACGGGGGATTTACGACGGGATGAGAATTGTCCCTGATCTTGCAGAATTACCTTCAATGCCCCAAATCCCCCTGCCCCCCTTTTTCAAAGGGGGATGGATGTTGAGCTATATTCGCCGTCCCCCTTTTTACAAAAGGGGGTGTCCGCCTAAGGCGGACGGGGGATTAACATCGGGATGAGAATTGTCCCTGATATTGCATAATTACCTTCAATGCCCCAAATCCCCCCTGCCCCCCTTTTTCAAACTACCGTGTGTACACATTTTTCGAGAGCGACCAACCATCAAATATGTCATAGAATCGTCTTAGTCCAATCCATAAAGTAGTAATTCCTGGAGGGCGTTCTGATTTATATCCTTTCCAACCACCAAGCCTGGCTATTACCCACGTAGATCTAGCAAGGCTTCTCAATGGATATGGATTTTTAAGTTTCTCTGTTTTCCCTTCTAATAAAGCACATTGTTGTTCCAAGCATTCTTGTTGAAACTCTGTAAAACACATAGCTGATTCCAACGTTTCTCCTTCCGGAATACTATAGCAGAATCGCATTTGAAGAAGCTTTATTATGGTGCTTAACATCATTAGACTCAGCTTTCGAATAGATTTAGCTGATTCCAACTCACTAGCTTCAATATTATAGCCTTCTTGTTTGAGAATTCGGAATATTTCTTCTATGATCCACCGCCAACTATACCATTGAATAACACATAATGCTTCTTCCAGATTAGTTATTGACAAGGTTGTAAGTATTCTCCAACTGATTGATTGCCCTGCTCTGACATTAACCTCTTTTGCCTCAACAGCAAATAGTTCTATCTTGTTTGATATACTCTTTGATGCTGAATCTGGCCTTTTTAATTGAACTGGGCAAAAACGAACTTCTAAAACTGCAGTCCGTTTAGTTTGTTTCTTTCGCTTATCTCCTGGTATATCTAATGAAAATGTTCCGGATGCCTCACAATTAGATAGCTTAGCGAATAATTTTATGCCATCAGCCAATACTCTATCGGCTTTTGATCGAATCAATAATTGTGTTTTTTCATCTGGTACAAGTGCAAACTGTTCATATATATCACCCTCTCTATCCTGAACTATTATTGCCGTTGTTGCTTGAGATAGAATTTCTTTTGACTTTAAGGAAGAGTCGATCCATTTATAGGACTCCTTCTCTTGAATGGGAAGTTTCTTATACTTCCGGTCATACTTTGTTGCTTTCTCTGTTGATCTATTCCAAAGCCTGATGTCTGAAAAACCAATAGGAAAACCACATTGAGCATCAATAACAAAAGAAGGATGAATGAAAAAACCCAAGCCATAATCCGATGAAGTAATATTTCCAACAGAACCATCCATTTGAATCCTGTTTCTATGTCGGAATAGATTAATCTCGGTAGTGTCTTGTATACTCACAACGATCTTGTCTTTAACAGAGGAAGAACATTGCTGGGTTATCTCTTGGATGATGGATTGCTCTGTAGTTTTTTCGTTTCTTAGAAACCGATACCATCCACGTTGGCTTGCATAATCACCCGAAATTTGTCGAATGGAATGAACTGTCTTGAAAAATAAATCTTTGGTCATTAATATTGCTCGTTTTTGGAGTCGTTTATCTCCAAAACAATTCTCAAATGTTAGCTCCATACTCTTTTTGGAATACAAAGCTAACTATTTGTGTACACACGGTAGTTTTAAAAAAGGGGGACATCTTTTATTCCCAATCCCGAACCCTCGCATCCCCAAATCCCCAAATCTCCACATCTCCACATCTCCACATCTCCTTATCTCATCATCTCCTTATCTCCACATCCCCACATCCCATCATCTCCATATCCGACATCAAACATTAAAAATCCGCAATCCGAAATCAGCAATCCGAAATAAAAAACTAAAACCTCAGGTAAAAGCCGTCCCCTCATTCTCCTTTGACTGAACAGTGATCGTTCCTTTATGTACCATCATGATCTGCTTGCAGAGACTCAGGCCGATACCATTGCCATTTTTCTTGGTACTGAAAAAGGGAATGAAAATCTTCTCAGCACATCCTTCGACATTCCCGAGCCATTATCAGCTACCTTGATGATTACCTTGTTATCATTATCAGTATAAGCTGAAAGTACAATTTTCGGGTCCGGTTTGGCTTTCACTGCATCAATAGCGTTCAGGATCAGATTGATCAGCACCTGCTCTATTAAACCCACATCCATCTCTACCGAAAGCAGGGGGTCCTTTCAGAATCACACTTACTTCAATATTTTCTGTTCCAGCGTGGGCTGCATCAGTCGGTGGATATTATCAAACAATCCACTCAGGAACACCTTTGCCAGGGAAGCCTTGGTTATTTATTCAGGTTTCGGTATGTCTCGGTGAACTTCAGCAACCCTCACCCCTCTTCTGAATGGTATCAATCCCAGTTCCAGGTCCTCCGCAAGGCCTGTCGGATCAGGGATATCCATTTTAAACTGCCTCAAACGTCCCTGCAGGGGTATGTGCAGGGGATGAGATGGGTGCCACCGAGTTCATGATCTCATGGGTCATTACACTCAACAACTTCTGCCAGGCTTTCGATCTCCCGTTTCTTCCAGGGCCTCATTCACATTCTGAAAGGCGATCAGCAAAATGCAGATTTTCTGTCTGGAAAGCTGTTGCCGACAGCACCACCTTCACACTGTTCTTTTCATGCTGAATGGTGCTGATGATGCGCTCCCAGGTCCAGCCCCACAATCTTGGGTATACAGCAGGTGATCCCTTTTTCAAGCAGGTGAATAGTACGCATATATGGCATCTCCAGCATCTTTTTCACGACTCATTCATCCATTTAACCTCTCCGCTGCCGGTATCGTAGAAAGGATCCTGTATCCACCAATTCAAGCACCTTTTGAGGTATTGGTATTGCATCTCCTTTTCCTGCCTTACCACCCTGAAAGTGGTATTGATTTCATTAAATCCCTGCCTCAGCGACTTCCTCCACCGGGCCTGCTTTTACATTGAAATACTTCAGAGAAATCGCGGTAATGAATGGATTCCACAAATTGCTCCACCTCATCCTGAGCCTTTTTTATGCAGACGGTGAAGTCCACCAGCTGGAAAATAATGACAGGAACCAGCACTGCATCATAGATATATTGCTTCTGCAATACCGTGAAGGCAAAGGCAAGAAGGGTAATCATCAAGAGCATCACCCTCAGGAAAAGTCCCAGGTTGTTCTTCCTAAATTTCATACTTGCTCAACCTCCTGTATAATGCGGTGCGCGTGATACCCAGTTCTTTGGCAGCTTTCGAAATATTGCCACTGTTCTTTTCAATCACCCTCAGGATGGTATTTTTCTCAATATTGCTGAGCCGGGTTTCATCCCCATCCGTCCGGGCTTCCGAAGAGGTGGATTCAATCGGGGAGAATATGATGTCGTCAGGGGTGATCTCATTTTCATTCGACATAATAATCACCCTTTCAATGATATACTGCAATTCGCGCACATTACCGGGGTATGAATACTGCTCAGCTTTTGCAGGGTGGCATCGGAAAAACGGATATGAGCCTTAAAATACTTGGCTGAATACATTTTTACGAAATGGTCGATCAGCAGTCGGATATCTTCTTTGCGTTTCCGAAGTGGCGGGACAATGATCTCCACGGTGTTGATGCGGTATACCAGGTCTTTGCGGAACCTATTCTCATTGGCCAGTTCACTCATGGGGAGATTAGTAGCACAGATCAGGCGGATATCGACCGGGATTGATTGATTGGACCCAGTCGGGTGATCGGCCGGTTTTGCAATGCTGAAAGCAGCTTTGCCTGTTGCTGCAGTGAGATGTTGCCAATTTCATCAAGGAATAAGGTCCCGCCATTGGCGGCTTCAAACCGACCTATTCTATCCTCGCGTGCATCAGTGAAAGCCCCTTTTTTATGTCCGAACAGCTCACTTTCGAAGAGGGTTTCGGTGAGGGCACCGATGTCTACTTTTATGAATGGTTGTTTACTTCGCAGTGATTTCTCATGGATGGCTTTGGCGATCAGGTCCTTGCCGGTTCCGTTTTCCCCCAGGATTAGGATATTGGCATCGGTAGGTGCAATCTTCCCGATTTTGGAGAAGATATCCAGCATTACATCGCTGTTCCCGAGCAAATC
The DNA here is from genome assembly GCA_016707785.1 of Bacteroidales bacterium. NCBI lineage: Bacteria > Pseudomonadati > Bacteroidota > Bacteroidia > Bacteroidales > Bacteroidales bacterium. Next base: position 151,552 of record JADJGZ010000004.1, read on the forward strand.
AGGAAGAACATTTGGCAGGCAAAGGCTGGACAGTAGAGTGCTGGGCCTGTTTCTTCAGTATATCAGAAATGGTGGATAAAAGCTTTTCATTATGCCAGGGCTTCACGATGAAGTCGGCGGCACCTTCTTTAAGGGAACGGACTGCCAGGTCGATATCGCCATAGGCTGTGATCATGATGACGGCGATATTCGGTTTCAGCTCCTTGATCCGTTTCAGCCAGTAGAGGCCTTCATTGCCGGAATTGATAGAAGCATTGAAATTCATATCGAGCAGCACCAGGTCAAAGGGGCGAGAGCTGATAGGGAAAGGATATTTTCAGGGTTTTCTCGGTGACCACCTGTTGCACCTCTGTTTTGAGTAATAAGCGGACGGCGGTGAGCACATCCACATCATCATCAATTACCAGTATGCTTGCTTTTAATAAACTCATAATCCGGAAGATCTTAAACCCTATTAAACGTCTGGCCTTTTGAGTTTGTTACAAGAGAGGCTGTATTTTGGCCTTTTTGCTAAAACACTAAGGATGGCGGATAAATAGTCATTAAAGGTAAGGCAGAAATAAATGAGGAATAAGATGGGTCAAGGAAAATATTCATAAGGGAAGAATTCACATCCTGGCTCACATCACTGCAACAATTGTGAAATTGAGCGGAGGATAAAGATGGTGCAAAATGGTAAATTGGTTTTTACCGCAAAGACGCAAGGTTAAAAAGAAGTTCGCAAAGGGTCTTCCTGTTATGCCACTCTTGCGTCTTCGCGCTTTCTTTGCGTCCTTGCGGTGAAAAATCTTTCAGCCATCTAATGCAAATCTGATATAACAATAGTAATTTACCGGAATTATGAACCTCCATCGAACATTATTGCTCTAAACTTTGTTTAACGATAAATGGAATTCTATGAACAAAACTGAAACTTACTTTCGCCATTGCATTGAAGAATGACCAGGATTAACAGGAGGTAGAGACTTTTACCGCAAAGATGCAAGGGGAACGCAAGGACGCAAGACAATTAAAATTTGATAGAAACCACTATAAAATTGTCCATCTTTATCAAACGAAGCATTCACTCAAAACACGATAAGCCATGAAACAGATACTTTTTACTCTCATTTCATTTATCCTGATCAGCACGACTGCTTTGGCACAGATCAATCTTGTCGGAACAAGTTCTAGCGCCAATGGCGGCATTGAAATTGTCAAATGGCAGGCTTTTGATTCTTTTCATCGGTTGAACGCTATCCCTCGGGCCTGGATGCATACCTTTTGCTTCTTCTTCATTCAATGCCTACAACAGTAATTACTATTTAAGCGGGTTTTCAGCAGATACGGGTGTGTTGCTTTCATTTAACACAGAAACCAATACTCCCAGCCTGAGCAATTTCAGCGCTTTTTCCAATATTTCTGAAATTGATATGAGCACCGGCAAGCTTTATTCCCTGGAATTAGATACGGTCGGATTTATCAGTGTTAACGAATTCGAAATCAGTACAGGGGCTGAAACTTTGCTTGGAACCATCGTTGAGCCGGGAGTAAATGGCATTGTTGCAGATGCCATTGGTTTCGACTCCAACAATGGAATACTCTATTATATTGGATTTGATGAAACATCCATTTGTCTTTATGGCATCCCCGTAAGAAATCCGGATTTTTCCTGGATAAAGACCACCTTGCTGACTACCACACCCTTCAATTATTTCTCCAGTGTAAACTATGATAATGTCAATAATCTTTTATTTGCTGTCAACACTCAGTTTGACTCAACCTTTAATGAAGACGGTAAGTGGATCGTTGAGATCAACACCCAGACCGGTGATGTAATTGAAAGGGGACAGATAGTAGGGTTCCCTTATTACCTGGCAGGTTCCTCCTCCTTTGACCAGAATTCGGGAACTTTCCTGCTGGTGGATTTGATGAAGCTTTCAATGAAAAAATGATTGCTTTTAACACCCTGGACAATACACTTTATGCAGGTTATGTGCCTTCGCTGGTCTCGGAAATTATCTGCGATAATTACTCTTTTGCCAGAAGCGCCTACAGCACAACTTCAATTCCGGAATTCGAATTAGCAGTATTTTCCATTTCCCCTAATCCTGCGAGCAGTAAATTCACTGTTAAAACTGATGATTCAGAAGAAGCCTCAAGTCTGAAGATTCGGGATATGAGTGGCAGGCTATACCTATCAATGAACATTCAGCAGCCGGAAACAGAAATTTATACTGATCAGCTTGGAAAGGGATTATATGTGGTTACACTGCAAAACAGCAAGGGGACTAAGAACCAAAAGTTGATCATACAGTAGCAATTGGCCATACAAAGGCAAAAGACTTGTGAATGCCAGAATAATAAGGCATTATTGTTCTATCAATGTTAAACAGCTGTCTGGAAAGCCGATATTTGACTAACAGGAAATAAATTTATTCTGAGGCTTATCAGTTTTATGAGAATCTGAAAGCAGGAACAGGTCTTCCTGAAAGAGTACTTCCGTAAATAAAGACAGATGAAAGCAACCCAGGTTGGAAAATTAGTAGCGTCACTCCTGTTGCCGATTTGTGTTGGTGGTATTGCCGGAATGTTTACGACAGAGGCAATTCCGGGATGGTATGCTTCGCTCAATCAACCTTCCTTCAATCCTCCAAACTGGGTTTTCGGACCTGTGACCATGCTGTATATCCTTATGGGTATCTCGTTGTACCTGGTTTGGAAACAGGAGGCCGGCAAGCAGCGAAATCAGGCGATTCTGATTTTTATGTTGCAGCTGATTTTGAATTTCGGATGGAGTTTCCTCTTTTTCTATTTCAATCTGATTGGAATTGCCTTAATTGAAATCATTGCCCTTTGGATAATGATCGTTTTAATGCTGATCAAATTCAGAAGGATAAAACCACTGGCGGCCTACCTCAACATCCCCTACCTGTTATGGGTAAGTTTTGCCACGGCCCTGAATGCGGCGTATTTTATCCTGAATTAAGGTTAAACCGAAAGAATCGATCATTGATCCTTTGACTATAATCTTACCCTTTGCATAACAAGTGAATAAGTCCCAAAATCGCATCATTTGATCCTTGACACAAACACGACTTTTGAATTTTACTGCTTTGAATATATAACTTAACAATATAAAGCGAATGAAAACAATTTTGATCGTATCCGCCATTGCAGTATTTATTTTTATCATCTTTCAATCCTTCATGCTTATGCCATCCACCAAAACCGAAGAGCAGAAATACACTGTAATCCTGCAGGAAAAGGATTTCGAAATCCGGTTTTATCCATCGGCTACCATTGCGACCATTAAATCCAATGCAAAAACGTACAAGGAACTCGCAAACCCCGGGTTTCGCAAATTGGCGGGCTATATTTTCGGAGGAAATGAGAGCAGCACAAGCATCTCAATGACTGCCCCTGTTCATATGGACATCAATGATTCCGTTTCAAGCATGAGCTTTGTAATGCCATCATCCTATACCGAACAAAACCTCCCAAAGCCAAATGATCCCAATGTGCTGATTCAAAAAACCGCAGATGAATATGTCGCTGTGATAAAGTTTGGGGGCTTTGCATCTGATAGAAAACTGAAATCCTATTCAGAAAAACTTTATACTATCCTTGAATCAAAAGGCATCACATCCTACGGACATACCAGGTACCTGGGATATAATCCCCCCTTCCAGCTCTTTAACCGGCGCAATGAAATTATAGTTTCAGTCAGTTGGAAAGTGGAATAGGTGACGGCTGACTTTCCCTTCGACACTTTCATTCAGTACTTAAGGTACAGATTATATACCCGTAAGGGTACTTTGGCTATATATGACAATATTTTTATACCCTATAGGGTGCAATATTGTAATTATTACAATGTTTTATACCCGTAAGGGTGTATTTTTATGAAATTGTATTATATTTGTACCCGAAAGGGTATATATTATGACTTTAAGTGAATTTGTAAAAGAAAAAAGGCGACTAGCCAACCTTACTCAGCCTGAATTGTCAGAAAAAGCTGGCGTAGGTCTTCGCTTTGTCCGTGAACTCGAACAGGGTAAAGAAACTCTGCGTTTGGATAAGGTCAATCAAGTGCTGCAACTTTTTGGCTATGAAGTGGGCGCTATACCATTAAACCGAAATACGCTGCCGGATGAGAAAAGCTGAAATAAAAGTAAACGATAAAACTGCAGGCTGGCTCACACAGGACGAAAATGGGTATCATTTTCAATACGATAAGATTTTCCTGGAATCCTCTGATACCGTGCCGGTCAGTGTTACACTGCCACTACAGGATAAGCCTTTTGACAGTAAGGTCTTGTTTCCATTCTTCGATGGTCTTATCCCTGAAGGATGGCTGCTTGATATCGCCGAAAAAAACTGGAAATTAAACCCACGCGATCGTATGGGATTGCTATTGGTATGTTGTAAAGATTGTAAAAAAGATGTTTGGCCAGGCCATTCCCCCTGAACTCCAGTATCACGAATCACAAATGGAAGAACTGGCTCTGCAGGTAATCAGCAGCCAGATGGCTGTTACAGGTGTACAACCCAAAATATCACTGAATTTGTCAAAAGGTTTAGGAAAGAATGAGCCAAAACGCTTCACCATTATGGGTGTCTGGGGAGCTTATATTCTGAAACCACCTACTCCCTATTATCAGCATTTACCTGAAGTTGAAGATCTCACAATGCACCTGGCTGAAATTGCAAAAATCAAGGTGGTGCCACACACTCTAATTCGACTACAATCTGGCAACTTAGCATACCTGACCAGGAGAATTGACCGTGACAAAAGAAATAAACTGCATATGGAAGACATGTGCCAGGTTACTGAACGATTAACTGAAGATAAGAACCATGGTTCTTACGAACAGGTAGCGAAGGCTATTTGGAAGTTTTCTGCCAACCCGGGATTGGATGTCATTAATTTCTTTGAACAGGTATTATTTTCATTCCTCACCGGCAATGCCGATATGCATCTGAAGAATTTCTCCTTGATCCGTCAACCGGGAATTGTGAATATACTATCCCCGGCTTATGATATGGTTGCTACAGCACTTGTAAATCCGGCCGATGATGAAGATATGGCGCTAACATTAAATGGCAAAAAGAAAAGATTAAACCGGAAAGATTTCAGTATTGCTTTCACTTCCTTGAAGCTAGATTCGAAGCAACAGGAAAATATATTCATGAAAATGGAGAAGTCCCTGGACAAATGGATGGAGTTTATCGATATCAGTTTTTTAAATACTGACTTTAAATCTTCCTATAAAAATCTCATTCTTGACCGCTTTTCCAGGCTCAGGGCTTAAGATATTAAAGGAGATTTTTAGGGGGTAGGATTATTGCAGTATCCTGATGATGTCTGAATTTGAAAACCCTTCGCTCATCAAACCCTCCTGCCTGCTTATTCAGATCATATACAAGCGGAACTTGCACTTTAAAGTGATAGCTACAATAAAAAATCATATATTTGAATTAGTTTATCCGATATCTTGAATTTAATCAACCGATTCTATGAAAAAAAAGGCTTTCAAATTTTATCTACTCGGGTTATTGTTTATAATAATTTGTAAAGGAACAACTGCCAACAGCATAATTTGCAACAACAATTCCGAAGTTGTTTGTACTACTAACTCATGTACAATAATTAAGATACATAGCACAGAACCTGGAGCCAATCCGATGTATTTTGTTATTGCTGAAATAGCAAATGTATTTCTTCCGGATATGTCAAGATTTGTATGTATTCAAATAGTCGGTGAGGACAACCAGGAAATTTGTGATGCAATCTATTATAGCATGGAATTTATCACCTCAGTTGTTGGAACAGGAAGTAAAACAGTTAGAATCATCAAAAATGCTGTTGAACACCGCTGAAAGACAAATTGAAAAAAGCAGTTTAAAGTTTTTCACCCAAACAATAGACTTAGCTTACAATATTGCCAACACAATTGATGCATTTAAGAAGTTAGATCTAATTCGATGGAACAATGTAGAAAGAAACTATACGGAATTAGAAAATGCATATGAAGGAAGTATTACTTTATCAAATGTGACCAATAGAAATCTAACTTTTCAGATAAGCAGTGATGGTATAACATGGGAATCCATAAATTTTAAAGGGGGTGAATATAAAAAAATGAATTTCTGGCTTGGTCAAAAATCACAAAATTACGGATTCATAAGGAAATAATATTTGTAACTTGCAAGTGTATACAAATAAAGATTATAAAATTAGATATAATCAATTAACTAAAGAGTTCTACATATCTGACAGATGAAGGCATCCTACTTTTTTATTAATTGTGATTTCTCTGCAACTAATTCATACGATTTTCGGGTATCAAAGAAACATCAGAGAACCCTTCTGAAAACAATGAATATGTTGCAAAGAATGAAGTAATTACAGTTCTGATGATATAGAAAAAGAACATCCTAATATCGAAGTAATAGATAGCGGCCAAGTAAAAATTGAGGAGTATATTGAAGAAGACAAGTTAGATGAAAATTCTGCAGAGAAGCAAGAACTTTCAGTAGAATTTGTAGGATACATAGATCTTACGAGTGATGCAGAAGAAAAAATGAAAGCGCTTTGTTCTGATACAAAGTATCAAAGGAAAAATGGGCGGTTAAAACGTCTTAAGATTGCAAGGCAACTTAATCGAGAAGGCTTCCGTAAAAATAATGGTAATAGATTCAAGATTCGTGATATCCCTAAATACTATTAAAACTAACCAGGGAAAGTCCATTAAGTGTTTGCAGTATACTTAGCCTTTAGTTGTATCTCTATATGCGCGACCGAGTGTATTCATGCTGAAATCAATATTAATCATCATCTTCACCATGCTCTGATTTTTCTTTTGAATGGCCAACTTCTTTTTTATTGTTTCCTTCTTCACCTTCAAAGGCTTCGTGTTTATTCCCACTCTTGTGGCACTTTATGCAATTCTCAAATTGATAAATACCATGTTCTCTGTGTTCTTCATCGATTTTTCCCGCTGAATGCTCATGACAACCATAACATGAATATTGTTTTGTTTCAGATTTGACATGACAAGTCTTACAACTGACATTATGATCATTGTCTAGTACAAAATAGGTTGAATGGTCGAATGTTGATGGATACCATTTGTATATATTATGACACTCATTGCAACTTGCCGAAAATGAATCATGAATTTGGTCAGAGGGAGCCTTATGGCACATACTGCATTTATTCCTGTCAATACCATCGAGCAATGCATGATCAAATTCCCCGATAAACTTCCATTGGTCTGTCTGATGACAGTTATGACTAAATTTTTAAATGGGAATGCAAACTATCATCGGGTTTAGCATGACATGATACGCATTTGTCATGAATTTCAGGTTTAAGATAAGTATGATCAAAACTATTAAGAAAACTCTTTGGAACTATACCATTGTGATCACTATGGCAATTAGTGCAATTCTGGTCAACTAATTTATCATGGAATGAAATTTTCTCTACATTCCCTGTAAGCTTTTGATTGTTAATTGTATCTATCCCAATAAGTTTTAGGTTATGACACTCTACGCATTTTTGATAATCAATTCCCGAAAAATATGAATGACAGGAAGTGCATTTCTCTTTTTTTAGATTCTGATGGCTATTAGATAATTCTCCCGGATTCAGCATCAAATGCGGATACTTTATTGAAAGAATTATAATCAGGCTGGCAAAAGCAACAGTAACAAGGCTCTCATTTGACAAATGTAAAAATGGAGATAATATGGAGAATTGCAATAACGTATAGAAGAAGTGTGATGGGTACGTGAACACTTCTCCACTTGCGCATAATATCAACTGCCAGAGCGTCAAAGAATAGTTTATTTTCAGCTTCTTTCAAGGAGAAACCAGATTCTGATAAATTTCTCAACTTCTCATTATAAGCTGTGTTTGACTTCTTAAGCAAAAATTTTCCGGTCAAGCCCGATGCTATTGTTATAATGAGCATCATAATTCCTAGCCATGGCAAGATTGCATTAAAATGAATTCCAGCATGAACCAGGATTAATAAAGATCCCATCCAGGCCAGATATTCATGTAGGATCAGAAGTTTTTTTGGTGATCCGAAGTGAATAATCTTATGCTTCCGAAGTGAATATGAAAAAGATAATAGAATTAACAAAGTACCGAAATAACCAAAATATCTTCCAATTGAACTTAGGTTAAATCGGTGAAATAAATAATCAATGATAATAGTGAGTGCTATCATTGAAATAAACCACTGAAAAAAAGGTACCACTTTTGAAATAAATATTGAATTTCTCATTGAGTATAGATTAAACACTTCTGCCTTTTAAAAGAAAAACAACTAAGACTAAAGATTCTATAACTTTTGGAATATGTATTGTACCTGTATATCAATTAGATAAGTGTTGGTTCTTGACACTTAATGTCATTTAGGACGATGCTAATTGAAAAAGCCATATCATAAGTAATAGATAATGTAAAGATAGAAAGTTCTTCTTTTAGAATGCTATCTAGAGTCAAACTATTGGACCGCTTTTCCTTATTTCAACTCTCTCCCTGCGTTCGATTAGTCTTTTTTATTTCAGTCCCGGGGTCAAGCAGAGCTTGGACGAACTGAAGGTAGATGCAAGCAATGGCAAGTCCTAAATGGGGAGCAGGCCCAGGGGGAAGCCCGTTCCCTGCTCCCGGGGCGGTAATGGCCTTTTTATTCAAGTCTCAGGTCCAAGGTGGGCCGAAAGAGGATCAGTGATTGCATGATCCTGATTGTGGAGACAGCACATAGAAGCCCGCTCCCTACGGTCGCACGGTCTTTTTTATTTATAGACCGAGCTCAAGCGCAGCTTGGCCGTACCGATGGGAGATGCAGGATTATTGCATGATCCTGAATGGGGAGACAGCCCATAGAAGCCCGCCCCTTCGGGGCTACGGTCTTTTTATTCAAGTCTCAGGCTCAAGCAGAGCTTGGCTGGTCCATAAATAAAAAAGCCCTGGTCCTTCGGACCGGGCTTCTATGTAGCGGGGGCAGGATTCGAACCTACGGCCTTTGGGTTATGAGCCCAACGAGCTACCTCTGCTCCACCCCGCAATATATTTTTATGTTGAAAGAACGTTTCTGTTTGGGAGTGCAAAAGTAGTATAAGGTTTTGGATTTACCAAAAAAACATTCAAGTATTTATCATACTATTGAGTCTCTTGAAGTTAAGATACTATATTCAGGCATGGAATTGAATTAATAATAATCACAACCTAAACAGAATCCAGTCCATACAACTACAACCTGACCATCTTTCCATCTTCAAAAACCCATTTAACTTTACCAAGTTCGGTTATATCCACTAAATCCTCACTCACAAACTTTTTTCCTATTAACACACCATCTTCAATACTTAGTAATTCAACATATTCTCTGTACTCAAGATTTTCATGTGGATTAAAAGTGGAAGAGTATTCCAGCGATTGCGAAGTATTTAGAAACAATGAGCAGAAGCGGGCATAATTATTCCCGCCGTCAAAACCTTCTATTCCATATAAAATCACTGCGTCATTAAGCCCATCAGAATTGACATCACCAATCACAGCTGTTGCTGTGCTAAATAATTCAGGCGTTTTGCAAAAAACAACTCCAGTTAATGTTGACTGGCTCATCACCAAGAACACCATCCTTAATCATTAAGCAGTCATCATTCCAATAATAGTCTGAAGGTTTTGTATTTTCATAAAGGAACTCCTGCCAGATTTTCTCTTGAAAAGCTTTCTTGAAAGCAGATAGGACTGTTGCTTGTGTAACTTTAAACTCTGTTGATGCAACGCTGGTTGCTAATTCTGGTGTGGTGTTTCCACATGAAAGAATAAAAAGCATAATGCAGGTTGTGCAAAGGATGAGATTTGATTTCATATAACTTAGTTTTAAGATGAAAATGGATTTATAATACCAACAAATATAATAAGAATCAAAATTTACAAAGCACTAATTTAATGACATATACTTGATTTTTGTGTTCGCATTTACCGATAAATGTTAAATCCCTAATCCTATCAGTAAATCTCTACCTAATTATGAACCCTTTTGACTTTCGCACTGATTGTCAATTTTCGTATGTTTGTTATCAGTATTATTTCAAAGTTAAGTATGCAATATTAAAGAAACTCATCCTCGCGGAACAAACTATTCTTATCAACTTTAATTTCGCATACCTGCAAGGTAGTGGCTAGTAGGGTTGATCGAACTGATAAAATAATTACAGAAAAACTTACACATATGAAAAAACTTAAATTTTTGGGAATTATCGTTGTTTGTATTAGTGTAATTAGTTGTTCTACATTATTATTCCCTCCAATCGATCAAAATCCACCTACAAGCAAACTAAAACCTCCAACTAGTATTAAGCCTGGTAATCTTGAAAACTTTAAATACGTTTACATTTCTCCCACAAACATTTTAAGTTCGAGTACAGGATATACAATTAGTGGCCAATATTATTCTAAGAGTAAAAGTGTTAACCCAAGTGATGTTATTGCAGGAATATTAACAAAAGAAGGATTTATTAGATTGCCTGAACTTAAGCCTGAATTATCTGACGAAACCGTAATTGTAAACTATGGAGAAAGTGGTAAAAGAACTACAGGTTTTGGAGGATATGCAATTGAGGTTACTATTCAATTAATTTCAGCAAAATCATCTACATTAATCTGTTCTTGCACAGCAGAAGGACAAGGAGAAACAGAGGTCGATGATATCAGGCAAGCTGTTACCCGATGTTTAACCGAATTAATACCAAAAAGGAATTGATTCCCTGCTTTCAGAAGCTACGTTTAATTTCTCATACCTTCATTATTTTATAAGATACTCGAAAATTACAGTCCAAAACACAAGGCACCTCTAAAGCATAAATACAAATACTGTATTAAAATTCAAATTATTTCTTCCAGTCAGACATTTATGAACCTCTCCTCCCACAACAAACTCGTTTCATTTATCTGGTCCATTGCCGACGACTGCCTTCGTGATGTATATGTCCGCGGCAAATACCGTGATGTAATCCTCCCGATGACCGTCCTGCGCCGGTTTGATGCCCTGCTGGAATCCACCAAAGATGCCGTTCTTGAAGAAATGACCTTCCAGAAGGATGAAGCCGGCCTCACCGAATGGGATGAAGGCGGCCTTAAAAGGGCTTCGGGCTACGTGTTTTACAACACCAGCCCATGGACTCTTCAACGTTTACATGATACGGCCACCAATAACCAGCAGATACTCCAGGCTAATTTTGAAGATTACCTCAATGGCTATAGCGCCAATGTGAAAGAAATTATAGAGAAATTTAAGCTGAGAAGCCAGGTCCGGCATATGGCAGCCAAACTCCTTTTGAGAAACTGGACCCGGAGGGCAGAAAACTCCCTCCCCTTTCAAACCTGGGCATGGGCTATGTATTCGAAGAACTCATCCGGAAGTTCAATGAGGAGAACAACGAGGAGGCCGGGGAACACTTTACCCCCAGGGAAGTTATCAACCTGATGACCCACCTGGTTTTTGACCCTGTAAAGGATAAACTTCCGCCGGTCATGCTCATCTATGACCCTGCCTGTGGCTCCGGGGGAATGCTTACAGAATCGCAGAATTTCATCCAGGATGAAGATGGGGAAATTCGGGCAAAAGGCAAGGTTTACCTCTATGGCAAGGAAATCAATGATGAAACCTATGCCATCTGCAAATCGGATATGATGATCAAGGACAATGATCCTGAAAACATCCGCAACGGATCTACTCTTTCCATTGACGAATTTGCGGGAACCAGCTTCGATTTCATGCTTTCCAATCCGCCCTATGGCAAATCCTGGGCGAGTGAGCTCAAATATATCAAGGATGGAAAGGACGTGATTGACAGAAGGTTCATCGTAAAGCTTAAAGACTACTGGGGCAATGAGGAAGACTGCGATGCGACACCGCGTTCTTCGGATGGACAATTGCTCTTCCTGATGGAGATGGTAAACAAGATGAAACCTCTTACCCTAAGTTCGCTGGGAACAAGAATCGCCTCTGTGCACAACGGAAGCAGTCTCTTTACCGGGGATGCCGGGGGCGGTGAAAGCAATATCCGCAGGTTTATTATTGAGAATGACCTTTTGGAGGCAATCATCCAGATGCCTAACAACCTTTTTTACAATACCGGCATTACCACCTATATCTGGTTGCTTTCCAATAACAAGGAATCCCATCGGAAGGGGAAAGTTCAGCTGGTTGACGCCGGTAACTTGTACCGTAAACTCAGGAAAAATCTGGGAGCAAAAAACTGCGAATTTGCCCCTGAGCATATCACCGAAATAATGAAAGACTGTAGGGAGATGCAGGCTCTTGAACGGAATGGTGAAGTAGGGATTGCCAGCCAGGTCTTTGATAATTCGGACTTTGGATATTACAAAGTGACCATCGAAAGGCCCAAACGGCTGAAATCACAATTCACGGAAGAGCGTATCGCTGAGCTCCGTTTCGATAAGTCCCTCCGTGAACCCATGGCCTGGGATATGAAACCTATGGGATAGTCTCTACTCAGATATTTCAAAGCACGAAAGGAAATCCTCGAATGGGCTGAAAAACAGGAACTGGACCTGACAGCTAAACAAAGAAAGCACTTGTCAGCAACGAACTATGGAGCAAACAACGTAACCTTCTCAATGTAGCTAGCGGATTGCTCAAATCTATTGGCAACAGGGAATTCAATGATTTTAATGCATTTAGTTCACTGGTAGATACTGAACTGAAA